>NZ_CP060395.1:3000000-3226220 GCF_015840335.1 Synechococcus sp. CBW1108 | reverse complement strand
CTATCGCTTCCGCTCGTGAAAACCGAATCTACGCGTGGTTCAGCAGTTGGGCCGTCTTAAATGAAACGGATTCCGACCTGGCCCAGGCCGCTTCCATGCCACCCCTTTCCCCCCGCTGCCGAGCAGCGCTGCTCGCCCCCGCCGCGTTGCTGTTGGTGGGATGCGGCCAGGGGCTGCCCGGCCTGCCAGGTCGCTCCAGCGCCCAGACCCCCATCAGTGACGCGGCCCCCAGCCCGCCCCTGCAGCAGGGCAGCACCCTGATCGTGGATGCGGTGGCCAAGGTGGGCCCAGCGGTGGTGCGGATCGACACCGTCAAGCGGATGGTGAACCCCCTGGGCGGTCTATTTGGGCGGGGCCCCACGATTGAGCAACAGCAGGGCCAGGGATCGGGCTTCATCACCCGCTCAGACGGGGTGCTGCTGACCAATGCCCATGTGGTGGAGGGGGCCAGCGAGGTGACCGTGACCCTGCCCGATGGCCGCAGCTTCAACGGCAAGGTGCTCGGCAGTGATCCCCTTACCGATGTGGCCGTGGTCAAAGTGGTGGCCTCGAAACTGCCGGTGGCCCCCCTGGGGGATTCCACCAGGGTGCGCCCTGGCGAAGTGGCGATCGCCATCGGCAATCCCCTCGGCCTGGACAACACGGTTACCGCTGGGATCATCAGTGCCATCCAGCGCACCAATGCGGTGGGTGAGGGCCAGCGGGTGCCCTACATCCAAACCGACGCCGCCGTGAATCCAGGCAACAGCGGCGGCCCGCTGATCAATGATCGCGGCCAGGTAATCGGCATCAACACCGCAATCCGCCAGGCACCGGGGGCGGGCCTCAGTTTTGCGATCCCGATCAATGTGGCCCGCCAGATCGCCGCCCAGATCCTGGAGCGCGGTTCGGCCAGCCATCCCTACATCGGCGTTCGCCTGCAGGCCCTCACTCCCCAACTTGCCCGGGAGATCAACGCCAGCACAGATGAATGCCGCCTGCCGGAGGTGAACGGGGTGGTGGTGGTCGAGGTGATGGCGGGCAGCCCCGCCGCCAGCGGTGGTCTCAAGCCCTGCGACCTGATCGAGCAGGTTGGTGGCAAGGCGGTGCGGAACCCCTCCGAGGTGCAGCTGGCGGTGGACCAGGGCAAGGTGGGCCACCCCCTGGCTGTGGCGCTGCGGCGCGGAGAGCAGCGCCTCAACCTGGAGCTCAAGCCCAAGGAACTGCCGCACCGCGGTTGAGCCGCTCGGATGCAAGCCAGCTGGTGGTGCTGGCCCGCTGGTCGGCTCCGGGGCGCTGCAAGCGGCGGTTGGCCTCCAGCCTCGGGGCGGAGGCGGCGGCACGGATCCAGGCCCGGCTCACCGGCCACACCCTGGCGGTGGCCCGCCAGCTGACCCGCCAGCTGGGCATTGAGCTGGTGCTGGCGGTCGATGGGCTCTCCCCCCGGGCCGCCAGGCGCCTGGGCGACCAGCTTGGGGTGGGCCGCATCGTGCTGCAGGGGGGAGGGGGGCTCGGGGTGCGCATGCAGCGCCAGTTCCAGCGGGCGGCCACCGAACGGGCCAGGCGGGTGGTGTTGATCGGCAGTGACCTGCCCCAGCTGGAGCGGGCCGATCTGGCCTCGGCCTTTGCCGCGTTGGATCACCAGCAAGCGGTGCTCGGCCCCGCCTGTGACGGGGGCTACTGGCTGATCGGTTTGCGCAGGCCCGAGCCGGCCCTGATGGAGGGGATTGCCTGGGGCAGCGAGCAGGTGCTGGAGCAAACCCTCGCCGCCCTGGCGCGCAGGGGTCTGGAGCCGGCCCTGCTGCCTCGGCGCAGGGACCTGGATAGGGGGGAGGACCTGGGGCCATGGCGCTGAGCCCGGCTGGGATTTCGGTGGTGATCGCGGCCCGCAATGAGGCGGCGCGGCTGCCGCTGCTGCTGGCCGATCTGGCGACGGCGCCCCAGCTGGTGGCCGAGGTGCTGGTGGTGGATGGGGCCAGTGGCGATGGCACACCTCGGCTGGCGGCCTTGGCGGGCGCACGGGTGCTGGCCTGCAGCCCGGGCCGGGGTGGGCAGCTGGCCCTAGGGGTATCCCGCAGCAGTGGGGCCTGGCTGCTGCTGCTCCACGCCGATGCCCGCCTGGGGGCCGGCTGGCAGGCAGCCCTGGCCACCGCCCTGGGGCGCGCGCCGGCGGCCTGGTATTTCAACCTGGCGATCGACGCCCCCAGCCCCGCCCTGCGGCTGGTGGAGCTGGGGGTGGCGCTGCGCAGCCGCTGGCGCCAGCTTCCCTATGGCGACCAGGGGTTGCTGCTGCCCCGCAGCCTGCTGGCCCTCGCCGGGGGTGTGGCACCCATCCCCCTGATGGAAGACCTGGAACTGGTGCAGCGCCTGCGCCAGTACACCCGCCTGCGCTCCCTGGGGGCAACGCTGCGGGTGGATGGGCGCCGCTGGCGGTCCCTGGGCATTTGGCAGACCACCCTGGCCAATGCCCGCCTGCGGCGTGCCTGGCGGCGGGGCTCCAGCGCCGAGCAGCTGGCTGCGGCCTATTACGGCATCGAGCAGACTCGCCGCCATGGTTCCTGCTTCCTTGCCCCCTCGCCTGGCCCGGCGTCAGATCCCTCGCGTTCTGAGCCAGCTGGTGCTGCGCATGAAGCTGGATCTGCTGCTTGTCGCCCTCACGTGCGCCATCACCCTTACCCTTGAACCGCAGGGGTTGATCAAGCGGATCGACATCATCGATGTGGGAGGGTTGGCAATCATGGGCACGGCCGTATCCATCCTGCTGGCCTTCCGCAATACCCAGGCGATCAGCCGCTGGTGGGAGGCCCGCACCCTCTGGGGAGCAGTTACCAATGTGAGCCGTCACTGGCGCGATTGTCTGCACACCCTGCTCTGCAGTGACAGTGTCTGGCGGGGAGAGGAAAACCGTCTGGTGGCACTGCAGGTGTTGCAGGTTTGGCTGCTGAATTTTGAGCTGCGTGGCTATTGGCGCCAGGATGCCCGCGAAGCGGTTAACCGCCTCTGCGCAAGCCTTGGTTTGCCAGCGGAGACCACCCTGAATCATTCCTACCGAGCTCGGGCTGCTGCCATCGGCCGCCTGCGCCAGCGGCGGGCCATCAGCCCCTGGGGCCGGGATGTGCTGCTGCGCTGCGCCGAATCCTTCACCGATGCAGTTGGGGGTTTGGAGAAGGTTCGCAATACACCACTGCCTCCGGTTTATGATGTCTTCATCAGGCTGATTAGTTGGCTATTTGGTTATGCCATCTTTCTGGATTTCAGCTCCAACCACTCGGCGATTACGGGAATTCTGTTGTTCCTTGCCTTTTTGGTAGCTGAACGCGTCGGTGCCTACGTGGAGGGACCATTTGATCGTGACGGCAGCAGTTTCAGCTTGCCGTTGGACCTGATCTGCTCTCGTATCAGCTCCGATCTGCTGGGCCCTGACCATCCCTTGGCCCGCCTGCCGCTCTCCCAGGATCCCAGCCTCTGGACCTAGGGCGCATACCAGAAGGCGCAGCGCCGCTGTTGGGGTTCGAGCTCCCAGCCCTGGGCTGCGTAGAACTTCACCACTTCGGGGTCGGCGAACAGGCTCACCCGATCCACCTCCATGGCCCGCAGTTGGTCGAGCACGTAGACCATCAGCTGTTTGCCCAGTCCCCCCCCCTGGTAAAGGGGATGGACTGCCACATCCCAGACGGTGGCCTCCACAATGCCGTCGCCGGTGCAGCGGGCGAAGCCCACCAGCTTGGGCAGGCGTGGGTCGTGGCGCCACAGGCCCACCCGCAGCAGGCTGTGCTCCAGTGCCTTGCGCACCCGGCGCAGGGGCCGGCGGCTCCAGCCCACCGCATCGCAGAGCTGCTCGAGTTCGATCAGGTCGATGGCCCGGTCGCAGCTGAGCACCAGGCTGAGCTGGGGATTGGGCGTCGGGCAAAGCCGGTGCCGTTCCCCGTAGAGGCTGGTGAGGAGCTCGGCGGAGGCCACGAGTGCCGCGTGCGACGCAATCAACGATCCTGCCCGATGGCCGCTTCGTGCTGGCTCAGAGGGCCGCCAGCCCCCGCTCCTGCAGGTCGGCCAGCTGGGCGTAGACACCCCCCTGCTGACGCAGCTGGCTGTGGGTGCCCTGCTCGATCAGGTGACCCTTGCGCAACACCAGGATGCGGTCGGAGGCCTCCACCGTTGCCAGGCGGTGGGCAATCACGATCGCGGTGCGGCCGTGCAGCAGCTTGTCGAGGTCGCGTTGCAGGGTGGCTTCGGTGGAGGGATCCATGAAGGCGGTGGCCTCATCCATCACCAGCACCGACGGATCGCGGATTGCCACCCGCGCCACTGAGAGCAACTGGCGCTCGCCGGAGGAGAGGTTGCCGCCCCGCTCCCGCAGCTCGGTGGCCAGGCCATCGGGCAGGCGGCGCAGCAGGGGATCGAGGCCCAGCTCGGCGCAGAGCCCTTGCAGCTGGTCGCTGCTGATCGGCGCATCGAGGCGCATGTTGTCGGCCACGTTGCCGCTGAACAGGAAGGTGTCCTGCAGCACCACGCCCAGGCGTTGCCGCAGGGTGGGAATGGGCAGTTGGCGGATGTCGATGCCATCCAGCAGGATGCGCCCCTGCTGGGGTTCATAGAGCCGGCAGAGCAGACGGATCACGGTGGTTTTGCCAGAGCCGGTCGGCCCGACCAGGGCCACGTGCTCGCCCGGGGCGATGCGGAAGGAGAGGTCGCTGAGGATCGGGTCGTCCGGGCGGTAGGAGAAACTGACCTGCTCAAAAATCACCTCGCCGGCGCTGGCTCGCTCGCCGCCGCTGCAGATGGCGGCGGCTGTGCGATCACTGGCGGGCAGGTCTGCGATTTCGATCGGCTGCTCGAGCAGTTCGCCGATGCGCTCAACGGCGGTGAGGCCGCCCTGGATCTGGGTGAAGCGTTCAGCCAGTTGGCGCAGTGGGTCGAATAGCCGCTGGGAATAGAGGATGAAGGTGGTGAGGGTGCCGAGCCCCATGGTGCTGCCGAGCACCATCCAGCCGCCTAGGGCCAGCACCACGGCGATGGCGCTGAGGGCAACCCACTCGATCAAGGCCGAGATCGAGCTTTCGTAGAGGATCGTGCCGGTCACGGCCTCCCGGTAGGCATTGGTTACTTGGGCGAAGCGGGCACTGTTTGTAGCCTCGCGCCGGAACATCTGCACCACCTCCAGCCCCTGGAGGTTCTCCTGGAGGTCGGCGTTGAGCTGGCTGAGTTCTTCCCTCACCCGGTAGTTGGCCTTGCGATAGCGCCCCTGCAGCCAGAGGATGCCGAACACCACCGGCACCTGGCTCACCAGCAGCAGCAGGCCCAGGCGCCACTCGATCGAGATCATTGTGACCGCGATCACCAGCAGGGTCACCAGGTCGGCCAGCACCCCCACGGCCCCACTGCCGAAGACCTCGGCCAGGGCATCGACATCGCTGGTCAGCCGGGTGAGCAGCTTGCCCACGGGGGTGCGGTCATGGAAGCGCAGCGACAGGGCCATCGCATGGGCGAAGAGGTCGTTGCGGATGCGGGCGGTGAGCCGTTGGCCGACGGCCTGGACGTTGAAGGTCTGGATGCCCTGCAGTCCAAGCCGCAGCATTACGGCCAGCAGCAGCAGCAGCACCAGCAAGCGCAGGGCGGCGGCCACGGGCATGCCGTCGAGCCAGCCCAGGGTCGGCTCGCGCCGCAGCACCGAGATCGCCTGGCCCACCAGCATGGGTTGCACAGCCGCGGCGAAGGCCACCGGGATCAGCAGCAGCAGGGTGAGGCCGAGGCGGCGGCGGTCCCTGCCCAGGTAGGGCAGCAGGCGGGCTAAGCGTTGCCGGTCGAGGCGGGCCATCAGCGGCCCCGCTGGGGCACGGCTACCCCGAGGCGATCGACTGTCCTCTGAAGTGAACCGTCGTCGAGCCGCAGGGCCAGGGGGTGACCCACCAGCCGGGCGGTGCTCAGAAAAAGATCCTCGATGGCAACCAGGCCGTTTTCTTCCAGGGTGCGGCCGGTGGCTACCAGGTCCACGATCGCCTCACTCATGCCGGTGATCGGCCCCAGCTCCACCGAGCCGGCCAGATGGATCAGCTCCACAGGTAGGTCCAGAGCATTGAAAAAGGCCTGGGCGCAGCCGGTGAACTTGCTTGCCACCCGGCAGTGGGCAGGCAGGTCAGTCGCCCGCCGGTAGCCGCTGCTGGCCTTGACGGCCACGCTCATGCGGCAGCTGCCGAAGCCGAGATCCAGCAACTGGGCCACCGGCAACTGGTGCTCGCGGATCACGTCGTAGCCCACCACACCCAGCTGGGCCTGCCCATAGGCCACGTACACCGGCACATCGGCATTGCGCACCAGCAGTGCCCTGGCCTGGCCACAGGCACTGGGCACCATCAGCTGGCGGTTGTCGGGGTCCAGCAGGGCTGAAAAGTCGAAACCGGCGGCGGCGAAGCGGGCCACCGAATCCTTCAGGAGCGCGCCTTTGGCCAGGGCGACGGTGATCATGGTTGTGCGCCTCAAGCTGGACTTTAACGATGCAGCAACTCAGCGTTGAACTGGTTCCGCTCCTGCGGGATAACTACGTCTTTGTGTTGCACCGCCAGGGCCTGGCGGCGGTGGTGGATCCGGCCCTTGCCGAGCCGGTGATCGCGGCGCTGGAGCGGCAGGGGCTGGAGCTGGTGGCGATCCTGCACACCCACCACCACAGCGACCACATCGGTGGTACGCCGGGCCTGCTGGCCCGTTGGCCCGGTGCCGCGGTGCTGGCCAGCCGCGAGGACCGGGCGCGCATTCCCCTGCAAACCAGGGGCGTTACCGGTGACGATCGCTTTGAGCTGCTGGGGGAGACGGTGCAGGTGATCGATGTGCCGGGCCACACCCGCGCCCACATCGCCTACTACCTGCCGGCTTCGGGGCACCTCTTCTGTGGCGACACGATGTTTGCCGGGGGCTGCGGACGCCTGTTTGAGGGCAGTGCGGCCCAGATGCGGGCTTCGCTGCAGCGGCTGGCCGAGCTGCCTCCTGCCACCCAGGTGTGGTGCGCCCACGAATACACCGAGGCAAACCTGCGCTGGGCTGCCGCCACCGTGGATGCCGAGGATGGCGCCGCTGGGCCGATTCGGGAGCGACTCGCGGCTGTGATCTCCACCCGCGCCCGGGGTGCCGCCACGATTCCCAGCACGGTTGGGATGGAGCGGGCCACCAACCTGTTTGTGCGTGCGACGAGTCCGGAGCAGCTGGCGGTGCTGCGCCGCAGTAAGGACCATTGGCAGGGCTAGCTGGATCAGTGCAGGGGACTGTTGGCAGGAGGCAGGATGCAGGGGGCAGGGGACCTCAGCCCAGGGCTTGGAGTGGTTGGCGGGATGGGAAGAGCATCGCCGGGGTTCCGGGCCGCAGCTGCAGCTGGCAGCGCTGACCCCGGCCGTATTCGGCTTCCAGTGGTAGGCGCAGTCGCAACTTGAGTTCGCCCAGCTGCACCTGGTAGAGCCACTCCCGACCCAGAAATTCCCGGCCCTGGAGCCAGGCTTCCCCCTGGGGATCAAGCTGGAGCTCGATCCCATCCGGGCTCACCAGCACCTCCAGGGGCTCGCTGTCGGCTGGGCTCGGGGGGTTAGGTGGGGCAGCGTTGGCATCGTCGGCAGGCGGAGCTGCTAGGCAGTCCAGGCTGCCGAGCGGGGTTTCGATCCGGTTGCCCTTGCGTTGGGCTGGCAACAGGTTGCCCTGCAAAACGAAGCGTCCCACAAAGGCGGTGGCGGGCTGCTGCACTAACTGGCGCGGGCTGGCGCACTGGTGCAGCACCCCCTGCCGCAAAACAGCTACCCGGTCGCAGATTGCCAGGGCCTCCTCGGGGTCGTGGGTGACGATCAGGCCGCTGGCGCCGCAGCGGGAGAGGACCGCCGGCAGCTCGCTGCGCAGGCGCAGGCGGACCTCCACATCGAGGTTGGAGAAGGGTTCATCCAGCAGTACTACCGAGGGGCCGGGGGCCAGGGCCCGGGCCAGGGCGAGGCGCTGGCGCTGGCCGCCTGAGAGTTCATGGGGGTAACGGCGTTCGAGGCCCTTCAGCCCGAGCAGCTCCAGCAACCAGCTTGCCCGACTGGTGTCCTGTCCCCTCCCCAGCCCGAAGCAGGTGTTTTGCCAGGCATTGAGGTGGGGGAACAGGGCGTAGTCCTGGAACACCATGCCCACGCCCCGGCGTTCTGGTTCCAGCCAGCGGCCCTCGCCGGCCACCAGGCGTCCGTCGATCAACACCGAGCCCCGCTCGGGCCGCTCAAAGCCGGCGATCAGGCGCAGCAGGGTGGTTTTGCCGCAGCCGGAGGGGCCGAGGAGCCCCACCAGCTCGCCCTGGTGCAGGGCCAGATCGATTCCTTCCAGGGTCCATTCGCCTGGCGCGGCGTTGGCGTAACGGTGCCAGAGGCCCCTGAGCTGAACGTGCTCGCGCAGCGGCAACTCGGCAGGCAATAGCTGGGTAAGGGTGCTGGCGATTGGCAAGGGCCATAAGCTCAACCCCCATCCTGACCTGATAAGAGTCGAGCAATGCAGCTGGAAGCCGTTATCACCGTCGCCGCTCCGGCTCCCGTGGGGCCCTACAGCCAGGCTGTGAAGGCTGGCGGGGTGCTCTATTGCTCCGGACAGATCGCCCTGGATCCGCAGACGGGGGCCATGGTCGGAGCCGGCGATGTGGAGGCCGAAACCCGCCAGGTGCTCAGCAATCTCAAGGCGGTTCTGGAGGCTGGTGGCAGCAGCCCCAGCCAAGTGCTGCGCACCACGGTTTTCCTGGCCGACCTGGGCGATTTCGCCCTGGTCAATGGGATCTACGCAGAGGTATTTGGCCAGGGGGTCTCGCCGGCCCGGGCCTGCGTGGAGGTGGCGGCCCTTCCCAAGGGGGCGCGGGTGGAGATCGACTGCATTGCGCTGGCGGCTGAGGCTTAGTCCAGCGGCAGGGACTGGAACAGGTCGCCCTGCACCAGGGTGCGGGCGCGCAGCTTTTTGCCGGCCGCAGGCTTGGTGGCGGGCATGGCTGCGATGGGCATGACGGATAGGGAGATGGCTTTGATGGGCATGGCGCTTATTGGTAGCCATTCTTCAGCTCGGAAGACGGCGTAGGGAGAGGAGACGGGCATCGGGCACAACCGAGTCGCTTGGCGTACGCCTGTACTAATTGAGAAAGTTGGTGGCGTCAAGTCTTTGGCAGCGGCCCTCGCCCGCTGGCGGAGTGCGCCGGTGCCAGCTGCCCCTTAAAGTCCTAATGACGGGGCGTGGCGCAGCTTGGTAGCGCGGGTGCTTTGGGAGTCCCGAATGCAGCAAGCCAAAACCCATTCATAGCCTTGATTTGGTACCCGCAACGCCTCCAGGAAAGTGACGGCGAGTGATAGAAGCCAAGGGTTGCCCAAGGTTGCCCGGCTCACACCTCCCCCTTGAGTCACTCCTCCAGCAGCTTGTGGCGGTCCTGGCCGTCGAGCAGCTCAGCCGGCACTGCCGACAACCTTCCCTGCGGGTGCTGGGCGCGGGCGATGTCCTGAGCATGGGCAGCGTCCAGCGCCTGCACCATCTCGATGCCAAAGCCGGCACCGTCAGCGAAGAACACGGCGAATTTGGGCATGGCGGTTAGGGCTGGCACCGTGATCCTGCCTCTGGGCCCGCAGCTAACCCTTGGGGTTATAGAACTCCAAGCCCTCGATGCCCTTGGCGTCGTTTTCGCTCATGCGTGCCCGCAATTCCAGCGTGGTGCGGTCCGGGTCGCGCACAAACACCGAGACATGCCCGTCGCCGAACGTCACCGGCCCCTGCGTAATGGTGATAATGTTTTCACGCAGTGCGGCAATGGTCTCCCGAATGTCTTTGACCCGCAGCGCCACGTGTGTCAGGCCAGGATGTTTTTCCGGCACGTCCATCAGCACGTTCTTCCCGCCGGTGGTGTCGACACCGTTGATGATCAGGTTGATCTCGACGCCAGCAGGGTTCTTGAGGATGGTCACCGGCTCGAAATCGGATTCGGCCTCGACCTTGAAGCCAAGAAGTGCGTAAAAGCGCAGCGCACATGCCTTATCGGTGACGCGTATACCGATATGGTCGACCTGTTCGATGCTGATCATGGTTTGGCTTCGATGCTGCTCATTCAACCTTGATTTCGGCCACTCCACCCCCAGCGCCCCTAACGCCACGATCTGCAGCCGCGCCCGCGCTGCTCAGGGCGTTGCTAGCCGTGTTGGGGCTGTGCAACGGTCAATCACAAGCTGCTCGTCCGGGGAACCAAATGGCCTGCAACCGGGTCGTGGCTTGCCAATTGGCAGACCTCGCGTCTAGGTGGCGAAACGTCCCACCCCTGCTTCGCCTTACCTTCCGAACAGCTCACCCCCGAGCTCATCGGCTTCCTGCTGGTGAAGCACCAACCCGATGGCGATCTTCTGTGGCTGGCGTGATCGTGGAAGCGGAGGCGTATTTCCAGGAGGACCGCGACACGCGGCCACCTCTGCTGTGCGCTTATGGCCCCTGCCGGGCTAGATCATGCAACCAGCTCCAGGTGGAACCAAATGGCTAGCAACCTGGCAAAACCGCCCTACGCACCTCCACCACGAGAGCCCGACTTCCCACCGCCAGCTCGGCCACCACGGCCAGACAGCCGAGGCACGGCTAGCGCCTATAGGGCTGACGATCTGGCGGATGCGAGCAGCCTGCGGCTGGGATGACCGGCGCAACGCTGATTACGGCAAACTGCCTAGGAACATGTAGATCAGCTCTTGAAGTTATTCAGGTTGATTGGGGGAGGGGAGGCCATCTCCAACCGAGTGCTGCGTCGCGTGTGTGTGAATACGGCGGCGCAATTTGCGGCTCCAGGCAAACGCGGCACCGAGCCCGAGTAAGGGCAAGGGGCCAGGTACCGACTGAGACAGAGTTGATGAACCGGAACTGTTGCTGGCGTAGAGATAGGCAGAGTCAACGCCTGTAATAGAGTTAGTTCCTCCGGTACCAATCAGAATGCTATTACCGCTAAGCGCTACCGAAGAGCCGAAATACTCGTAAGACGCGGGAGTGGGACTTGCAAAGGACTGCAGCAGATTGCCAGTTGTGGCATCAAAGAGATAGGCAACGCCTCTATATGTGTTATCACCTTCAGCACCAATCAGAGCGATATTATCGCTAAGCGCTACCGAAGAGCCGAAATTGTCGTAAGGCCCCGGAGTGGGATTTGCAAAGGACTGCTGCAGGTTGCCGGTGGTGACATCAAAGAGATAAGCAGCGCCGCTATATCTGTTATCCCCGCTTTTTTCCCCGTAGGCACCGACTAGAGCGCTATTGCCGCTAAGCGCTACCGAAGAGCCGAAAAAGTCGCCCGGAGCTGGAGCAGGACTTGTAAAGGTCTGCAGCAGGTTACCGGTTGCGACATCGAAGAGATAGGCAGCGGGGATACTGCCGTTAGCCCCGTAGGCACCAATCAGAGCGGTATTACCACTAAGTGCTACGGAAGCGCCGAACCTGGAGCGAGCGAAAGTGGGAGCTGCAAAGGACTGCAGAAGGTTGCCGGTGGTGGTATCAAAGAGATAGGCAGCGCCGGTAATGCTATCTGCGTAGGCACCAATCAGTGCGCTATTGCCGCTAAGCGCTACGGACGAGCCGAACCGACCAGCAACTGTGGGAGTGGGACTTGCAAATGACTGCAACAGGTTGCCGGTGGTGGCATCAAAGAGATAAGCAGCGCCGGTAGAGCCGGTATCTCCTTCAGCACCAATCAGGGCGCTATTACCGCTAAGTGCAACGGAACGACCAAATAAGTCGCCCCAAGTGGGAGTGGGATTTGCAAAGGACTGCTGCAGATTGCCAGTGGTGACATCAAAGAGATAAGAAACGCCGCTGTAGCCGTTCTTTCCGTAGTCACCAATTAGAGCGCTATTGCCGCTAAGTGCTACGGAAAAGGCGAAACCGTCGTAAGACGCCGGAGTGGGATTTGCGAAGGACCAGGCAGGTATCGGCGCGAATGTACTCGCGCGGGTAGGCAATACCCACAGGAGCGTAGCTATTGCTAAAGAACCAAGGAAAGTAGTTATAGGCAGCAAGCACTCTCGCCCTTGGTTGGCCGAAGAGTAGAAATTAACAGCATTCACTTCCCTGTGCTAGCAGAGCAGTCAGTCCTGCTGGAATATAACATAACTGTAGCTGCCTCTTGGAATTACTTGATTACCCAGCTCACTCCGCGACGGCCAACCAGGCCCTATATAGTGGTACACAAATACCAGCCCGGCCATGGCGCGCAGCGGCATCCAATTCCAGAAAGGCCTCTCGCTGCCTGAGTTCCAGCGGCTCTACAGCACTGAGGAGCAATGTGAGGCTGCTCTGGAGCAGGCGCGCTGGCCCGATGGGTTCCGCTGTCCCCGCTGCAATGGCCATGAGCATGGGCTCGTCTACGGCCGCCGCCTCAAGCGTTATCAGTGCCGCACCTGCAGCCATCAGGCCACACTCACGGCTGGCACGATCATGCAGGCCACAAAACTGCCGCTGACCACCTGGTTCCTGGCCTCCTATCTGATCGGCCAGGCCAAGACTGGCATCTCCTCTCTGGAGCTCAGCCGCCACCTGGGCGTGAAATACGACACGGCCTGGCTGCTGCACAACAAGATCCTGCGGGCATTGACTGAGCGGGAGGAGGCCTACCTGCTGCGGGGAAAGATCCAGATCGATGACTCCTACCTCGGCGGAGAACTCCTGGGTGGCAAGGCAGGTCGGGGATCAGAGAACAAGATCCCGATCGTTGCGGCCGTTTCCTTGAACGAGGCTGGCCATCCAATTCACGTCAGGATCACCGCCGTAAGTGGCTTCAGCTCAGAAGCGATCTCTGACTGGGCCAAACACCATCTGGCACCAGGCAGCCAGGTGCTCTCCGATGGCCTGGCCTGCTTCCGCGCCGTGACCACGGCCAACTGCCACCACAAGGCGGTTGTTACCGGTGGCAAGCACCCCAACGAGCTACCGCAGTTCCGTTGGATCAACACTGTGCTGGGCAACCTCAAGACCAGCTTCAACGGCACCTTCCATGCTTTCAACTTTGACAAGTACGCTCGGCGCTACCTGGGCGGCTTCTGCTTCCGCTTCAACCGACGCTTTGCAATGGCTGCGATGACAGAACGCATTGCCAATGCTGTTTGCTGCTGCAAGCCAGTCACAGAGGGGGCTCTCAGGATTGCGGAGGCTTATGGGTAATCAGGACACCTATTGAGGCACGGTGCCAGGTATTGGATTAGGCGCCGGGTGATGTAGGGACAGCGCTGATGCCTTTATGGAGCTTGATGCGCTTCCTTAGCTTGCGGCTGAAGCCGAAGGCAGCAGCAAGGCCAAGGATGGGGAGCGGGCCGGGGACGTTGGCTGTTCCGCCACCACCGCTAGGGCCAATTAATGTGGCTTGAGCCCAAGTGGATACGTCGTAGTTCGCGCGGACAGGAACGTAACCAAGTCCAGTTGGATAAGGATCGAAAGTGATAAAGACACCATCAGAACCAGAGGCACCGCCCCAAATTTGGTATCCAAAAAATGGCCCGCAATTGATCACGCCGGCCCAGCCACAATTGTTGGGAGTTCCAAGCGACGTTCCCACCACGTCGCGAAACGTCTCAGCATCGGCCAACGACCCGAACCAGGGCATTGCGCCACCGTTATCCAGAGTGTTGAATTTATTGACATTATCGTTGTACGAGCCGATAAAAGTAGTCACGTCATAATCAAAGCCACCTGCAGTCACGACAAGAGCTTTAGCTTGGCCGCCCGTAAGCGCCAACCCAGCCACTACCGTGCCGAGTGCAGCACCGAGGGCTTTTCTATAAAAGCGGGGATTAAATGTATTGACCGCTACCGAAATGCGAGGCTGACTTCTGGGGGGGTCACGACAGCCATCGCTTTCCATGCAGTGGCTAATGGTAGCAGCAAGTTTGCCGATCAGAACTATGCAGTTTCTGCATAGCCGCCTAACCCGGCGCCGCTGGCCTGTCGTTGTCCGCCTGGCGGCCCTGCTGCTGCGGGCACTAGGTACCAGGCTCTCCTTCCTTCAGCACCACCGTGACCCGATGGCCGGGGAACAGCTCTTTGCCGGCCTCCAGGGCCTCGGCCTTATCAGCAGCGAAGACCGGCACCACCGTGATGCCCTCGGGCAAGTCAACGATCACATCGAGCAGCAGGGCCATGCCTTGGCGGTCGGCTGATGGTGGTTTAGCCGGCAAGTTCCTACAAAGCTATCGCTTTGTGGGTATTTAATCAGGGGATTCAGCCACCAGGCTTAGCCATCGAATGCCACTGCTGGCTGTTCATACCTTTGTTTGTAGAGGGGTTGTGAAATCTCTGGGACGGCGGGCCCGCGGGCACCGACCCAGAGGCGGGCTCCTTACGGTTCACCCCAACCCCTCGCCAAGTTAAAGCCTGCTCACCTGACCCACCGGGAAGCTGGTGGCAGTCCCGTCCAGGATCACCCACGCACAGCTGCGCTGCCCCCTCTCAATGCGGTGGAGGGTCCCATGCCGGTGGTCCCAGCGGGTGCGCGGGGCATCGACCAGGACGACATCCCCAATCTGCAGCTCCGGATTATGCAGTTCCTGCATAGTCACCACACCCGGAAGTCGGTGCCGCCCGGCTGGAAGCTGTAGCGCCTGTCGTGGGTGGCCATCAGCAGATATCGACAGGAATCTGCTACATGATCTGGCTGGGTGGTGTCCAGGTCTTCTGGGTCGTGCTGGGCGTATTGCAGCCCCGGCACCGTCGCCCAGAACGACTCCACCTTGGGGGTTGCGTACAGACCCGGCGCAGTGGGGTCACCAGCAGCCTCCATCATCCGGGCCATGAGTTGCCAGCCTGGGGCACGTTTCCCTTTTGGCCCTGCCACAAAGCCGGCCCCGTGCCGCTTGAGCTGGGCACCGATGGATCCGCTGTCACCACCAATCTCAGCACCAATTGCCGCATCAGCCACTCGGTGCTTCTCTGCCACCCGCTCGATCGTGATGCCATTGCGCTGGCATAGCTCCCGGGCCGCCTTCGCCATCTTGCTGGTGGTCAACTCCCGATCACCCGTGCCCCACTGACGGGTGCCATCGGGGCTTGTCAGACATGTGTAGTGCTCGTCCACCAGCACCACCGAGCCGGCGCCAAGTCGCTTCCCCTTCCACCATGTGGCTATGGGGCAGCGGTAAGCCAGCAGCAGGGAACTGGGGGAGCGGGTGCCCCAGTCCAAACCCATCCAAACGTTCCAGTCGCTGTAGCCCTCTGCCCAGGTTGGTATTCCATCCCAGTCGGCGACCATGATCCGGTTCTTGTCCCAGACGTGAGAGAAGAACGACCCGCTGACCGCCCCCCAGCTGCCGTAGACCTCCGACTGGATTTTGGCCGCGTCGTAGTTGCAGCTGGCCTTGAGGTTGGCGATGTAGGCATCGCGGTTGGCCAGGTGCACGTTGTCGAACAAGGTGCTGTGCACCAGGACGCACTCCTTCTGGAACAGCTCGATGTGGGTGGGCTGCCAGGGCACCATCCGCCGGATGAAATTCTCGTAGTGCCAGTAGGAGCCTGCGTTGTTGGGGTTACAGGTCAGGATCATTCGCGGCGTGACACCTTCTGCTGTGCTGCGCATCGAGCTGCGCAACCTCAACAGCGGGGCAGGGTCAGCGATCTGGCCGCTCTCATCGACGTAGACGTGGCTCAGGTCTGTGCCTTGGAATCTGTTGAAACTGGCTTCGTCTTTTAGGTAGTGCAGATACAGGATTGCCCCGTTGGAGAAGCGGAACTCCTTGGCGCCAGTCAGATAGTTGCTGCCGGCCAGCTCGGGGCAACAAGCGATCTGATCGGTGATCTCTCGTTCGAGCTTGCGCAGCCCTGCCAGGTCACGCCGTACCAGTGCGCCGCAAAAGCCCCGGCCGAACCGGAGCACATCCCGCAGCAGCAGCAGCACCAGCCCTGTGGATTTGCCACCACCGCGGCCACCGCTTAGCAGGACGTCGTACTGGTCTGGGATTGATAGCAGGGCCCTCTGCCAGGGAAGTGGTTCGAGCCGCTTGGGGCCAGTTGGTGCCGGTATTTTTGCCTTGTTCTCCCGGTAGCGGCGATCATCTGGTTTCAGCGGACTGCGCTTCCTCACCAAAGTGCTGCCCTGCCGGGGCGCGGGTGCGGCTGTCATCGCACCCCCACCAGGTCCTGCCAGGCCAGCTCGGTGGATTTGCTGCGTCCAGCTCGCTCTGGGGGGCGAGTCAGCAGGCATTGCCGGGCCTGGCTGAACATGGCGTGCCAGTGCTTCAACTCTCTGCTCCCCTGCCATGAGGGATTGAGTTCGATGCTCCTGATCGTTGCGGTGATGGTGCCACTAAGGCTGTTGGCGGTTGTTTTTGCCGCACTGGCCAGAGTGTCGCAGGTGGGTTTGCCGGTAAATGCTCGGGTCATTGCTGCAGGCCCCGGTAGGCAAGATCACGACTGAGCGATATCTGCCTTTGCATTTCCGCGGGTGAGGGAGTCCTGGCCGCCCGGGCGGCACGTTCTGCTTCGTGGTTGGCGGCCATCGCTTCCAGGGCTGAATCCATTTCGGCCTGCATGCGCTCGGCGTGGTTATGGGGACGC
The DNA here is from genome assembly GCF_015840335.1 of Synechococcus sp. CBW1108. Classification (NCBI taxonomy): domain Bacteria; kingdom Bacillati; phylum Cyanobacteriota; class Cyanophyceae; order Synechococcales; family Synechococcaceae; genus Synechococcus; species Synechococcus sp. CBW1108. The sequence continues at coordinate 3,209,711 of NZ_CP060395.1, read as the reverse complement.
TTGATCGCCAGCTCCGCCTGGAGATCCCCGGTCCAAGGGGTGGCTCCTTCCATGGCTGCCGCTAGCTCCAAGCTAATGGCTGAACCCCAGTGGATCTCTGCGTCCTGTGCCAGCACGGGTGAAAGCTGCCGGAGGGCTGACTGCCAGCTCCTGGCCCGCTGATCGTCCCAGGTCCAAGGATTGACGCTGGAGGGGATATCGCGTACGGCGATGCCGGCCATTGCTGCTGCCTTGAGTAATAAGCCAATCTCGAACTTGGGCTCCTGTCCTTGTGCTGCCATGTTTAATCACTGGTGAATACATCTATTATCGCCTACCGTGTCAAATCTAGTAGACAAGACGCATTAGCCAGGCAAGGAAAAAATCGGGCGCAAGTAGTTGCATCGCCGGCAAATCAAACCACTGCCCCAGGGGCTGTGTAACAGTAACAGCAGGGCGGGGCTGGAATGGTAGAGAGGACGTGTATATGCGGAGGGGCTAGGAATGCAGTCATGCCAACGGATCTTGAACCCTGCCCCCTTGCTTGGGCGTCGCAAGTTGTCGTTAATGTGATAGAGTAATGAGTGCAGGGGCTGAAATACCTGCACACCATTGCCTGTAAAACCAATGCAAACAGTCGCCGCATCCGCGGGTGAGCTGGTGGCCGCTGATCCCCGTTATTGGGATTGCCCATCTCTCAACACCGCTGAGCACATTGCCGCCTCACTGGGCAAGCCGATCGCCCTGCCGCCTCATCTGGCGGATGCCCTAACAACCGATTGGGCAAAAGATCACGAACCAGCGCTGCTGCGGTGGTTCGCCCGCATCAGCCACCAGGACTTTGAGCAAGTTCACCGCGACAACACCTACAACCAGGAGAACGACTTCTCGGAGAACTTCGTGTTCTCGATCTTCTCGCCAGTTGGCTGCTCCGATTGGTGTTGGGCGGATGATGTCTTCGTAGTTGTTGAGACTCACCTCGGTGGAGATGTCCGCGGTAACTACGGTCCCGCGGGTGTGTATCGCATCGATTCAATAGCCGACTCTGGATTCCTGGATTGGGTTTGCGGGTGGTTCGCCTCGCCCATCAGAACCGATTCGATCAACTATCTGGCTGACTGTGAGCACCCGGAATTGCAGGCGGCCAATGATCGACTCAGCATCGGTTACAGCAGCCATCCAACCAACGAGCTGCGGAATCTGTTGTGGCATGGGTGTGAGCCGATTTGGTCTGATCAGCTGAATTGCCACGTCGCCCGGTTGGCAGATGTGCCATTCGCCGTGCGGCTTGAGCCGACCGGGCCCAGCTATTGCTGAGTTGTCGTTTTTGCGTTGGGGGTGTTGCAGGCGCAGCGCCCCAGTTATTGCAGGCCAGTTGCCATTCGAGATGGAACGTCATTTCACCCACGCTAAAAGCAATGCCTAAAACCAACGGATCAGGACAGGCTCAGACACTCACACCAGCCCAACTTGACGATTTATTGGATGCAGCGCCAGGGCCGGATCATCGGGCGCTCTGGTCGATCATGCGCTTTACAGGCAGCCGGGTGAGTGAAACTCTGGCCCTGCGCTGGGGTGCCATCCACCAGGAACGGGTCGTGTTTATCAAGGCCACCACCAAAACCAAATCGACCCGGGAGGTATTGATTGCCCCGCGGCTACATCTGGAGCTGGGGACATATCGAGTTGAATGGGCAGGCCGCCACGGCAAGCAACCTGGCAACCGTGATTGGTTGTTCCCAGGGCGCTGGCCGAATGAGCCGTTAACCCGCCAGTCGGCCGATAAGGCGCTGAGACTGGCGATGAATGACCTGGCTATGCCAAGCGGGTGCTCTCTCCACACCTTCAGGCGATCACTGGCGACGACCATGGCCCGGAGCGGCACGAATCTCAAAGTGGTGGCCGCGTTCACTGGCCATCGCAGCCTGCAGCAGTTGGCCGGCTACATCGACGTCAACCAGGCCGATGAGCTGTGCGCCCTGGCCGCCCTGGGAGGTGGGGTATGACAGCCGCTAAGAGGTCCCGCAGCCGATCCAGCGTCACGGACCTCCAGAAGCGCCAAGGGGAGGCCGCTGATCTGTTGGCCGCCGGTTTTGCCTCCGCTGAGGTCAGCAGCCAGCTGGCCGCAAAACACCAGGTCTCACGGCGCACTGCCCAGCGGTGGGTGCTTGAGGGCCACAAGGCCCTAAGCCTGGCTGGCAATGGTGACAGTGCCTGGGATTGCTTCGAGCTTGCCCAGCTGCGGTTGCTGGCGATGCGGCTTTACCGGCAGTCGGTTGATGCCGGCAACTTCAACGCGGGTGTGGGTGCTCTCAAGGAGTTGCGCGAATTGGCAAAGCTGTCTGGCTACCAGTTCGGCCCCCAGCTATGGGATAAGGCCCTGGGCAGCGCAATGACCTCAGATCTACCAGTGGATTGGCCCGAATAGGGCCTTTTTTTTGGGCCCGATTGTGGCTATGTCGCTGCAAGGGAGTGAGGGGCCAAATTGCCCCAGTGGGGGAGAGGGTTCTCGGGTGCTATGTCGCGGTTATGGCGCGGTTATGGCGCGCCATACTCAGGTCAGTTGGTAGCTTGATGGCTGTGGGGAAGACTGCTAAAGGCGTTGGGTACGTCAGCGTCTGGGTGCTGATCTGGGGGACGGCGGCCTCGTTAGTTGATTACATCTTGCTCAAGCGAGAGGTTTACGCCTCCTTCTCCATCGGGCAAGGCTTCACGTTCGTGGGTTACGGAGTTGCTGCGGCGTACCTAGCTGTGAAGTTTGCTCCAAGGTTTCTCAAGCAGGAAGAACCTCCGGCTGCCGACTGACGGGTGGGACAGCGTTCAGTTCGCCCAGGCTGCCGCTTGCCAGCATCTCGGCATAATCAGCGACATCCAAGGGGGCCAGTGCAGCAGCGGTTGAGCTGCTGGCCCCGATGGCAATGTTGGTTTGGTTCAAGGTGAGATCGATTTGGAGGCCAAGCAGCTTGGTGAGGGTCTCAAGGTTGCGCCCTGCGGTGTCCAAGAGGCGGGGATTGGGCCGCCCACTTTTTTTGCTGGTTTCCCAAGCCTGGAATGCCTCTTTGAAAAGCAACTCGAACCGCTGAACCACTAGGGGGCGCCACCGCTCGGAGTGATCTCTGGCCTCCTCGTTCCAGATCTCAAACACGGCTTGAATGTCCTTCCCCGCCATTGCCCGACAGTAGTTGAGCGCCTCTGAGACCTCATCACAGGTAGCTCCACGCGCAACTAGCGGGGCCACTTCTGTGACGATCCTCAGACGCCGCTTTTTGGCCATCACACCGCGTTCCATTTCCTTATTGCGAAAGGTTCTCAATAAGAGTGTAGGGTCTATTTCACCGCATGAATGGCCACCAGGGCCTGCCAGGAACGGTTAAAAGCAGAGTCAGGCAAGCGCAGGCGGCTGAACGGGTGAAAGGCCGCTCTAGGCCCTCCTGCTGGCCCTGCAGCCTCCTTTCAGGGGGCACTCAGGGGCCGCTGTGGTCCGGATCATGCCGAACACGCTGGGCTGGCCGCCCGCTTGGGCTCGATCACCACGGTCAGTCGCCAGGGGGATGGTGGCGGCAGTTCATCGCCGGGTTGCACCATCAGCATCGACAGCGCCGGGGGGGCTTGAAGGATCGCGACGCGATTGGCCCTGCGGGGGAGACTGGCTAGTTCACGTGAGTTGTCCATGGCGGTTAGGCGTTTGCCTACAGGATGGCGGATTTCTGATGGGTCGATTTTTTAACTACAGCTTCGACCCTGCCAGGCTTACGTGGAACAAAAAATTTATGTCTTTTCTGTCTTTTCTGTCTTTCCAGTAAGTGCCTCTGCAGGGCTGAAAAGACAGAAAGGACAGGAAAGACACGCCTACGCCAGCGCAGCACGTACCTCCATGGCCCCCGAATCGGTGAGTGACCACACCAGTTGGTTGGCCGCTCCCGAGAAGCCGCCCGTCAACAAGTCGCACTTGATGACACCTTCTGTCCCGCGTCAACCCCCTTGGCCGATTGGCGTCAATCAAGTTGGCCGGTGAGGGGAACTGATCGCCCCCCAGTTGTCGCCGGCGACAACTGGGGGGCGATGACGCTGGAGGCGACACGAAAACTGAGCCACACATCAGTCCGAGCCATTGCCAGCACTGACTTCCTCTGATCGGCACCAGGCGACAACCACGTTGGCCGGTTAGGCGCCGAGACCTCTGCTGAGCCTTGCCCTGGAGCGCACGAGCCGGCGGACCGCACAGTCCGCCGGCAGCGCGGAGCTCCCCGCCGGGGTCTGGCACCATCGGCACCAGGTTGTCGCCGGACGACAATCTCCCGGGCTGTTCTCCGCTTCTCTACGGCTGCTGTGGCTATTTGCTGCCGCTGCGCCGGCTTGCTTGGGCGCGGCGGTGGCTGTCGCCGCTGATCTCGACGATGTGGCAGTGGTGCACCAGCCGGTCCACCGCCGCCACGGTCATTGAGCTGCTGGGGAAGATCTCATCCCAGGCGGTGAACGGCTGATTGGCGGTGATCAGCAGCGATCGGCGCTCGTAGCGGTGGCAGATCAGCTCAAACAGCACGCTGCTCTCCTGTTCATCCCGCCGCACATAGCCAATGTCATCGATCAGCAGCAGCGGGTAGCGATCCAGCCGCTCCAGCGCTGCCGGCAGGTTGTATTCGGCGCGGGCCTTCTGCAGCTCCTGCACCAGGCTCGTGGCGGGATAGAAGCGGCAGGCCTGATCCAGGCCGATCTGCGCCAAGGCGATGCCGACCGCCAGGTGCGTCTTGCCCACACCGCTGGGGCCGAACAGCAGCACGTTCTCGCCCCGCTGCAGCCACTCGCTCTGGCGGCTCAAGGCCTCCAGTTCCTGCCATCGGTGCGCCTCGATCCGGCCGCCATGGTCGTAGTCCGCCAGCGCTTTGCTCCAGGGCAGCTGGGCCGCGCGCAGCAGCCGGTGCTGGCGGGCCTGCTGGCGTTGCTCCATTTCCTGCTCGCACAGGGCATAGAGAAACTGACTGGGGCTCCAGCCCTCGCCCTCAGCCTGCGAGGCGATGCTCTGCCAGTGGCAGCGGATCCATGCCAACCGCAGCTGTCGCAGCAGGATCGGCAGGGCGGCTTCCGCCGCCTGGGGCCGCGGGATGGAGGGCAAGGAGGTCGTCATAGCTCTGCAGCGTGTGTTGGGAAATGCGTTGCGGCGGGTGGGGGCGATGGGGCGGCAGCCGGAAGCGTTGCTGCAGCGCCGCCAGCGACAGCCCCTGCCGTTGATGGGCCTTCTCGAGCCAACCCAGCACTGGCTCGTAGCCCGCCAGGCGGCAGCCCACATACAGCGCCTCGACCATCAATCGGGCGGCGGCGTCACGGTCACCGCCATTGCGCAGCTGCTGCCACAGCTGCCACCAGCGCTCATCGGGGAACAGCTCCCGCTGGTAACTGCAGTGCAGCAATGCCCGGGGTTTTCGCCTGAGCGCATCGATCAGGTGCTCCAGATCGATGCTCCACGCCCGCCCATGACGCTCGACACCGCCGTGGCGCCGCTCCAGTTCGCAGGCGATCTGCCGGCCCAGAAGCAGCTGCAGCCGGTCGTGGAAGATCCGCACCGTCAGCCGCTGGTCGATCAGCCGCGGCGGCACCGAATACACGACTCTGCGTACCTCGATCGTGCTGGTGCGCCGCACCGTGAGCTGTTCAATGTCGTAGTCGGCAAAACGAAACCGCGGTAGTGGCCGCAGCGCCGCCTGCTCCTGCTCCAGCCGGATCAGGCGCGGCCTGTTGTACTGGTCAATCACCGCGGCCAGAAAAGCCTGGTATTCAGCCAGCGACTCGAAATCACTGCTGCCGCGCAGCAGCAACGCCTGCTCGATCCGCCGCTTGAGATGGCCATGGGGACTCTCCACACGGCCGTTCTCATGCGCCACCCCCAGGTTGTTGCGGCTGTAGGCCAGGCTGTAGTGGCTGCAGAGGGCGTGATAACGGCGGGTGATGTCGGAGCTGAAACTGCCGTTGCGGTTACGGCACGCTGCTGATAACCGGTCGGTGCGCAGTTCACCTGGCACCCCGCCGCAGGCAGCCAGAGCGTTCTGCAGACCCTCGGAGAGGGCTGCAAAACTCTCGCCGCCCTGGACCACCTGCGCATAGCTCCAGCCGCTCCAGGCCAGGCGGTAGTGGAACAGCAGATGGGGGAACACCTGGCCGGCGATCGTCACCTCCACCCCCTTGAGCTGGGTGAAGTCACAGAAGGCAATTTCGCCAGGCTCATAGCTCAAAGGGAAGATCACCTCCGGCGCCGGGCCGTGCAGTGCCTTCCACTCCCGCACCCGGCGCTGCAGGGTGCGCTGTAGCGGAATCCAGTCCACATCAGGTTTCTGCTGCTGCAGATGCTCCAGGAGCGTGATCGGCGTCAGCGCGGGTGAGCGCTGCAGCAACGGCACCAGCTCCTCCTCCCATACCCCTACCAGCGGATCGGGGCGGGTGCGGCCACGGGGCTGGTTCGCCCGCGGCTGCAGCTGATTGCATTCAATCCGGCGAGCACTGCGCACTGAGATGCCCGCCGCCGCGGCAGCAGCCTCCTGGCTGCTGCCGCCTCGTCGTTTCGTCATGAACAGATTGCGTTGGTGGCTTGTCAGTGGTGCCGGCATCACCTGGTCCCTGCGCATCGGCACCAGGGTCTCCAGCACTCACCCCACCGGCCAACGAGCTTGTCGCCGACCGGCCAACTTCATTGTCGGCGGACAACCTTCCTTCTCGAAGGCCTTGAGTCTCCGTTCCAGGTGCTTGTGCTTGCTGTCGTTACCCAGGTCTGCCTTGATGCGAACCGACTCGTCGCACCCACCAGCCAGCCTGAGCAACTCCAAGGTGCCAATGGCCGGAAGGCGCTGGTCGCGCCTCTCCAGCAACTTGCAAAGCGCGTCCTGAACCAGCTGGCTCTGATCCGATAAACGCTTAGACCGGCTTACCTCTTCCTGTTTCCCGAGAAAGTCCTCATACGTCTGAATCCTTGTGAACTGCCCCGCAGGGCCGATCCTCACGACCAGATCGGGCGTCTCACTGCCTGAGCGACCTTCCCGAAACAGTCGACGCTCAGGGATGTCCTTCTGAACACTTTTACCGTCCTTGGCAGGCAGGTAGTGCAGGGTGACGACTGAGTTTCCGGCGCCTGGGATGGAGCTGTGACCGCTGAGTGCCTCCACACCCACCTCATTACTAGTTTTGGAGGCGTGGTGGATCATGAGCAGCGACCCACCTGCCGCCATAACTGCACTTTTCAGGTCGTAAAGAAGGACTCCGAGCGCAGCGTCGTTTTCGTTGGTGGTCAGACCACGGCTAATGCTGCGGAGGCTGTCGACCACAACAACTGCCCCGGGATTCGCCTTGATGTCATCCAGCAACTGATCGAGCTGTTGCTCGTCTAGCCGAAAGCTGCTCGACCACAACAGCCGCTCGTGATCCCAAAGGCCCTGCCGTGTCAACATCGCCTTGGTATCGCGATCACCCTGGTCATCAGTCACAAAGATGACCGCGTGTTTGACGCCGGTACTGGGAAAGCCCAGCCAACCTTCCCCGTTCAACAAGCACCGAATCAGATCGACAACCAACAAGGTCTTGCCGACCTTGGGGCGACCACCGACGAACGTCAGATCACCAGCTGGGATAACGCCGGGCACAAGCCACACCACTTCCGACAACTGCAGTGCTCTCCTCTGCTCAGCAGTCAACGCCTGGTAGCGCCCGCCCATCCGCTGAGACATCGCCGCAACTACCCGCTCGGGTAGGTCCTTCTCCTTCACGACCTGCCCAAGGTCAAGCTGCTTGACCACTGCACGCAGAAAGACCATCCGCCTGAACGGGTTGCGGTGCCGCCTCAGTGAACGCCGTAAGAACCGTTCGAACAGGTCCAGCCGGCTGTGCAACGGCAAGTGCTTACGGTCTTTGGGCCCAGTTCTGTCCCTGGAGACGTCAGCAGTTTTCTGCGAGGCAAACCCGCGTCCAGGACTCCACGTCGGCTTCCAACGCCATTGACCGGTTTCCTCCGCCCACGTCGCGATTGAGCGCTCCAGGGCCGACTTACTGAGTTGTCCGGTACCTACCTCATCTGGCCCTGCGAAGTGGCGCTCTACACAGAAGTCAAACCCTTCGTATCCACACCAGTCGCTGTTGCGGCAATAGACCTCGAACAGTTCGATCGGGTCTTCTTCTACCCGATAACCAAGGAACTCGATCATCGCCTTGGATTCCTGAAGGGACCGCGCGATGTCATAGGCAGATTTCGCGCGTACCCCCTCTTTGTCTCCGCGATGGATTCGTTCGTACGTCGCTCGGCTGAGCCCAAGGCGTAGTGGTATCGGCAGCGTCAGTTCGTCCGGCTCTGGGTACTCACCGGGTTTTGCTGGCTTCCCTTCTTCTGCCCTAAACAGCCCGCCATCGTCTTTGGCGGCCCTGGCTTTGACCGTAATTTCGGGGCACAGGCTCAGGATCTCCGACGCTTCGTACCAACGACCATCGGCGGCGTAGATGGTGCTCCTCTGCCGTGTTCCGGGATGGATGCCACCCGCCAACCGCATCGGCTGCGCAGGGCTCTCCATCTTTGGATCGAGCTTGACGCCCGGCGTGGCCTGCCGAATTGCCTCCTGTAACCGCTTCAACGCCACGATCCCTTCATCCAATGGCAGCGGTGTCTTCAGCCGCCACCAAAAGTGCAGCGACTTGCCGCCGGTGAAAAGCACCAACGTCGGCGGTGGCAGCCCTGCTCGACGCCACGTCTCGAACTGCTCCTCAAGGCTCATCGACGCATCGTCGATCTCGTATTTCAGAAACCGGACTTCGGTGATCTCTTTGCGTTTGTCATAAGCGATCCCTCCTCGCTCAGGCACAAACCCAAAGCTGTCGATCCCTGGCCGAAATTCAGCGGCAACAGCTTCATAGAACCGTTCGACCTGCAGGGCCGCCCAGTCGTACCCGTCCCCTGCGTTCTTTCGCGGGTAGTGGTTCATGTTTAGCCTGTCGCCGTCCTTCCACCAACGGCTGAGGATCACTGGCTCATCACGCGGCAATCCCAGGACGTCAAGCATGCGCTGGGCCTGCTCAACGTCGATCAACACAGGCTGCTCGGCAGCTTCCACCAGCGCCTGTAGCTCCTCTCCAAGTCTCAGCATCACTCCCCCAACGCCAGCAGTTTCTTGATCTGAGCGGTGATCCGCTCCCGCCGCTTGGCGTACATATCGGCTCGATGGCAGACCTCTGCCCAGCTCTCACTTCCCCAAAACGCCATCGGCGGATTGAAGAGCGCAAACGCCACGGCCCGGACCTGCCAGGTGGTGGGGTGTTCAGTCGTCTCCCCAAAAAGTCGCTTGAAAGTCCCCTGTAGGAGCTTCTCCGGCAGGGCCAACGTCCCCACCATCAGCCGCGATTCCGCAGTGATCGAGCGGTAGGGGTGCTGGTCGCGGTAACCAAATTCGGAGCGGGCGTAGCTCTCAGCGCGTTGGCGGATCTCCTCCCACGATTCGCAACGCCCCTGCATGGGCTCGGGCGGCATGACGTCTCGGAGATTCACCCCATCTGCCGGTAGGCGTGGATTGAGGTTTCCGAGCTTGAATGGACCTAGAACCAGGTCAAAGTCGATCGGTTCTGCCCAATCTTCCAGTAAGTCCGCAGTGGCGAGACTAGTAATCCTTTTCACGGTAAACTCCTAAGTGGTGGTGCTTGGTGGTGCCGCAACCTTTGGAGAGCCGCCTGTCACGGGGCGGCTTTCCTGTTTTCAGATGCCTGAGCGTGAATAACCCTGCGTGCTTGCCCACTCCTCGCAGGCGTACCGAATCAATGTCGACTCGGTAACGCCTTCGACCATGGCCGCAGACTTCAGGAAGACAGCAAGTGTCTTCGGAAATCTGGCGTGAAGCATCGTGTTTAACGGCGCTCCTCGGTATTCCATCTGGGCAAAATTGCGCAGGTTCATTGCACTCCGGTCTCTGGTGGCGTCACACATAGTATAGGCAAAAGTAGGGAATTGTAGGCATGGCTTGATAAGCGGTGCCTGCAAGTTTTTCTACTGTTTTACAGTAATTGCAGGTGGATGGATTCCTGTCCATCCAGCCATTGCGACCCGCACGGCAGCTATTGACCACAAGCGTGGACTGGTGCGATGTGGCCCTGCGGAGATGAAGTGTTCACCACCCCGGAGATACCCATCACGGCTACGGCGTAACAGCGTGTCGCGGCTAATGCCTAGCTCCGTGACTGCATCAGCAGTTCGAAGCCATGGTCCTCCAGCAAGGCATTGCTGCTGTAGCCACTCAAAATTAGTAGGGGGCATAGGTGCATTCCCAAAGAACGAGGGTCTGCTGCGTATGCCTGCTATGTGTGCACGCCTGATCAAAGGATCAGACATGTGGCATTGGCCCCGGCCATATCGGGTGTGCTGACTGCGGACGCCATCAGCAATTTAACTATACAGAAGCTTGCGCTTGCGTCAACTTGCGGTACTGCATGGCCGCTTCCAGCGCACTGTCGATGGTCGCTTCATCGGTCCACCTGCCGTAATGCCGAGAGTGGGTTTCGACCGAATGCCCCATCAGTGCTGCCGCCACCCGCGGGCTTAGGCCGTATGTCTGGTGCGCACGTAGGGCATACCCGTGCCGGAATCCGTAGCAGGTAGCTCCTGAGGTGGCCAGATCCATCCATGCCTGTTGCCGGCTTAGGTAACGACGAGCGGCATCAGCCACCCCGCCTCCGAACGGTGGCAACGGCTCACCCGCCTCGATTCGTTCGCGCAACCTCCATTCGACTTCCCACTCAGGGTGCAGGGCCCGGAGCTGGCGTGGCCTCGTCGATCCCCCGCCACTTCGTTTTATGTAGTCGCACCACAGGCCTCCGGCCGGTTCCATGCGCAGGTGCAGCAATTCGACTGGCCGTAGGCCGTAGGCAGCCATCAGCTGAATGGCGTAATTCCACCTCTGCCCTGCCGTGTCCTGCGGCAGACCATTGAGCAGGCCAAGGATCTGATCGTCGTTAAGGGGAATTCCATCCACTCGCCCGGCTCGTTTTTCACCGACGTAGCTCTTCAGGCTGGGGGGTGGGGTCCAGCGATCAGCCTGCAAGAGGTCGTTTTCGACTCCCCAGCGGCACATTGCGGCGAGATGCTGCAAAACCACCTGGCGACGGCGGGACCCCGGCGGCCAAGCCTCTCCGGCCAGGGTCAACAGTGACTTGGCGTCAACTGCCTTGCCAGCGACAACCTGAAGACGTTTAGCCGACTTGCCGTAGTCGACAATCCATGTGCTGGCTTTGATTTGGCCGGTCCGATGGACCTTGTGGACCCCGAAGGCTTCCCACGCGGCCAACAACTCCATACCTACGGGGGCGATGCCACGTTCAGGTGGGGGCACGGCCTTGCCACGGATCACCTCTAGTGCCTGGCGCAGGGTGAGGCCCATAGCAAGCTGTTGGGCTACGCGCTCCACAACCTCCTGTATGTGGCGAGCCTGGCCCGGCACCCACAAGACGGGAAGAACCGCTGTTCCTCTGGTGCCGTCGGCGTATCGGACGTCAAGCTTCGCCTTGCCGCTTTGTTCCCCCAATCGGTACGCAGGGCCAACGGTGCTCTTCAGCTGTGCCCTTAAGCCCTGCACCCATGGTGGGGCGTCGGATCGACGGGTCATGGGGCCCCTGCGGCGCTAGTGACAGAAAAGTGACGGGCTAGTGATATCCAAGTGATATCCAGCCACTACATGCTGCCATTTGCCCCTACCCGCTACAAGCCCCAAACCCGTTGGCACAGCAAGAATCCAGTGCTGGCCTGCACTCCACTACTATGACGAAGGAACGGGGCGTGGCGCAGCTTGGTAGCGCGGGTGCTTTGGGAGCACTAGGTCGCAGGTTCGAATCCTGTCGCCCCGATTGACTTTTTAGGGAATGGCCTAACACCCCGGTTGGACAGGGGTTGGACAGCAGCGGCTTGATTGGCGCTTGGCCAGGGATGCAGCGGCCTCGATAACTCCATGCAATTCGTGCTGAAGCGACTGGGCGTGGAATGAGCGGCAGTAGGCCCAGCGCCACCGCCTTGCCAAATCCGTTCACAATCCGTTACATTGCCCTTAACACTTCGTCACGCACATGACTGAGTCCACTCCCCGCTTCGGGTTCGTTGCCTTCGCCGAGACCTGGAATGGCCGTCTGGCCATGCTCGGCTTCGTAATCGGCCTGGGCACCGAGCTCCTTACCGGCCAGGGCATCCTTTCCCAAATCGGGCTGGGTTGAGCGCCATGCAAACCGACTACACCGCCGCAGTTACGGCCGTTGTCCTGATCACTGCCGTGCTTTCGGCAATGACGGTCTATGTGCTGAGCCGCCCCAGTGACCTGGCTAAGAGGGTTGGATGATTTCAGCCCTCACCTTCTTCCTGATCGGAGCCTGGCTGATCGGGTCTCTAAACCAACCCGATCTTGCTGATTGACACTGGCCTTCTTATCAATCAAGCGTTTCAAGAATTGCTCATCGCCCCAAATCCATGACGAACACTCCTGCAAACGACAAGTGGTTCCAGCATCGTGCTGAGCAACTGATCCACATGGAGCAGCTCAAGCGAGCTGAACTGTTTAACGGCCGCGCCGCCATGCTCGGCATTGTGATCGGCATCGTGGTGGAAGGCCTCACCGGCTTTGGCATCGCCCACCAGATCGGCCTCGGCGCATTGGTGGATGGGTATGCCGCCTGCCGCACCCAGTTTCTTCCCTTCTGCTTCTAAACTTCTCGAGGAATCTTGATCTCTGCCCCCTAGGCAATGCCTGGGGGTTTGCATAGCTCGACTTCTAGCTCATGGCTATCGGCCCCAAGTCAGATCTTTCTTTAACGCGGCTTATTGAGGTGATGCACCGCATGGACCACTACCCCAAACAGCCCTGAGCGATCAAAGACCTCCAGGTCCAAAGGAATTGCTACTTCTCCTGGCCGCACCGGCTCAAGCAGCCACTGCTCCCCCTGGCGCAGCAGCGGCCGCAGCAGGAAGCTGCCCTGATGGGCTACGACAACGACATGGCCGGAGCAGGGTTCAACACTGCGGTCGATCACCATCAGGTCGCCGTCGTTGATCCCGTGCTGGCGCAGGCGATTGCCGCTGACCCGCATGTAAAAGGTGCAGACCGGGTTGGGAACCAGAGCAGCATGGAGATCTAGGTCTTCACCTAATGAGTCCTGGCGGTAGGGGACAGGTTCGCCAATGGGCAGGTCGGCCAACATCCAAGCTTCGGCAGCAGTACGGCTGTTCTACTGCTGGTGCGGGTCGACATGGTGCTGATCTCGAGCCGCTAGAAAGCAGCGCGGACTGATATGCATTCCCGGAGCTTGCGCTGGTGCTATCGATGGCCGCGGTTGTGCCATTGGTTGCGCCGCCCTGTCGCCTTCTGCGCTGGCGGAGCGGGCCGGTCCGGTCAGGCTGGCGGGCAGCACTTTCAGCCAACGCCATGCTCCGCATCCACGGCGACCGCAATAGCCCCCCACTGGGTCGACCAGCAACTGCAGATCCCGCCGCAGCTCTAGCCGCAGGTGCGGCCGATCCGCCGCCTGCCATGGCCGCTGCGCTGAACTGCCCTGGCAGCATAGATGGATAGGGCCACACTCCACCCCGTTCAGCTGCTGGCGCAGCGACGGGACCGAACCCAGCGGAGGTCCGACGTCAGGAGGGCCTCAAAATGGAGAGGACCGGAGCAAGTCCCTTCATAGGCGAGTGATTCAGCTCAAGCCGCTGCACCGGTCGTGTCCGACTCGCTCAGCTGGCGGCGTTCGGCATAGCCAGCAGCCCACACTGCCGGGGCAATGCCCTCGGGTACACAGGGCAGATACGCTGCGCTGTTCAGGATCTCCTGAACCGACTCCCCCAGCAGCGCAACCGAGCGACTGCCGGCAAGGCGAGAAGAGAAGGTCTGCTGCAACCGCAGCAGGTACCAGGTCGAGCCCTCCAGACCCGCATTGAACTTGCTCCACATCGCGGGATCCCTGCGGGCATCGAGCACCATGTCGCGGGCGTTGTGGGCCTTGTCGGCCGCGCTCACCAGCAGTGAATCCAGCTGGGCGGTCTGCAGATGGTAGATGTAGCGGGTCTTGCGCACCAGCCAGGGTTCCTTCTCGCCACCGGCCTCCACCGCACCGCTGGTATCCGTGCAGTCGACGACGATCTGGGCAACACGCTTGCCAAAACGGGCGGCGATCTCCTCGGCCGTGATGCCGGCATCCTCGATCGCGTCATGGAGCAGACCGGCAATGGCCTGGTCTTCGTCGCCGCCGTCTTCCCAGATCAGGGCGCTGACGGCAATCAGGTGGGAGATGTAGGGCACAGGTTTGCCCTTGCGCTGCTGCCGCTGGTGCAGATCAGCGGCCCAACCAAGAGCATCGATATAGCTCTGGCTATGGGTGATAAGGCGGGATTCAGTGGTCATGGCCGCGGCGCATCAGCAGTAGGAGAGGACCAGGGCATGTGCCACGGCGCCAGAGTGGAGTATCGCGTCAGACGCTTTGCAGGATGTCCAGTCATAAGCACATCGGCTCCTGCATCGAAGAAGATCAAGGGGTTCTGGTCTTCTGGTCGCCGGAGGAGGACTTGCGGCGGCCAAGCGCCCGCGTTCAGATCATCGATGTCTTTGCGTTGCAGGTGGTCAGCGGTCATGGCCGTGATGGGCACGGCCAGGTGCGGCTGGCGGCACAGCCGGCAATGGCCGCGGGCCGGAGCTGGAAGCTCACCCGGGCGGCGCACCTGATTCGCAACGACGCCAATCCGCATCGCTGGGTGGCACTGCAGCTCGACCGGCGCGCATGGGGGCTGTTCTGGGCGGGTGGCGGGCTGCAGGAGTGCCGGCAACGACTGGCGGATCTGAGCCGAGAAGCGGAATCCACCCCAGCCGCGTTGCCGGCAACGCCGGAAGCCTTGCTGCGTTGGATCCTGGAAGGAGATCCGCAGCAGGGTTGGCTGTCGGCGACAGGGGATAAGACATGGCGCGTAGCGGCCTGGACCTCGCTGATCTGGTTGGGGCTACTTGGACTCACCATTGGGATTTTTCTCGGAATGCTCCAGCGCCAGGACCAGAAGCTGGAGGAGCTGGTGGAGCGAACCGCTCCAGCTACCCCTCAGGTAATGACGGACAGGTGACGCCGCCTCTGCCTAGCAAGTAGTGACTGACTAGGCTTCCTCCTATAGATCTGCAGAGCTGATGTCCGGCTCATTCACCCTGCTGCCCGGCGAGGAGGTCTACCTCGAGAGCTCGAAAGTGCCCCTGACCCTCACCAATTTCCGGGTCTGCCACCGTTACATCTTCTATCCCGATCCCCAGTACGACAGTATCACCCTGGAGGCCATCGCCTCCACTGGGCTGCGCACGATCTCCAGGCTGTGGCTGCTGATCAGCTCGGGGGTGCTGTTCCTGCTTGCTCTGGCGGCTGGCCAGCAGCCCTTCGGCACGGGCAACTCCGCTGCTGGTTTTCTGACGTTCGTTGCGGTGGTGCTGGTGTTGATCTACTTCCTTACCCGACGGCGCACCATCGTTGTTGAATCTGCAGGGGGCTTTCTGATGCAGGTGCCAGCGCGCGAACTGAGCCTCGATGAGTGCTACTTCATGCTCCAGGCGATCGATCGCGCCAAGCTGGAGTTTCTGGCGAAGTTGCCTCAGCAGCCATGACGTTCCCTGGCAACACTGGCTCGGGCCAACATTTCCGCGGTCGCTATTCGCCCGCGACGCCCCAGCCGGCTCCGGCACCACAGGAGTCGCCGCCGCCTGAATACAGCGTTGCCCAACCGGCGCCAGCCGTATGCCCTCAGCCGCTGCCGGAGCCCCCACCTCGGAGCACTGGCCAACCGTCCACCCCCGCTGCCCTGCTGGCGGTGGGGCTGCTGGCCGGCATGGTTGCCATCGTGTCCGTTCTGGTCACAAAGCAATCTTCCACGCCAACCCCTCTGAGCTGGCAATCCAGCTGCGGTTCAGCCCCTGTGAGTGGCAGCCGCTGGTGGCCCGTTCTCGGCCCGGCGGAAGCGGTGGACACGATCCGCAGCCGCTTCTGCGGTGATGCCTTCGTGACGGAGTATGGCTACGCCCAGGTGGCTAGCTTCTCGAGCTTTGAGGAGGCAACAGCCTTCGCCCAGCGGCTGTCCGGCGCCAGCGGATACAGCTTCCGTGTGGGCGAGCCCCGCACCCCCTGATTCCAGACCCTGCCCAACCCTGCGATGACCACTTACCTGATGAACACCACAATCGTCCCCTGTCCTGGGATGTGGGAGGTAACGCTGGTTGACAGCGACCAGCGCAGAGCGCTGGAGCAGGTGGTGAACGAAGACCTCTACGAACCGCCGGTTGATGGTGAGCCACGGCGCTTGCGGGCCGCCATGATCTCCGCCATCGGCCATGCCGACACCACCAACCTGATCAACCGGTTGATCCAGGAGCTGCCGGGGATGGCCGGGGGATTCGAGCCAGTGATCACCAACCGGATGGTGGTGGAGCCGGGTGGCCGGGGATCGCTTTGTGTGCATCAAGCTGCGCGGGCGTTTCCCTGAGGGGGTGCTGCTCAACGAAGAGCAGATCGAGCAGATCGGCTACGAGTGGATGCGGTTGGAACTGCTCAGCACCCCCGAGGCCTGAGCAGTCATCGCCCAGGCTGTTCGGAGACCAAGGACGCCTGCTGCGGACCGTTAGGGCCGCTGCGCTGCAGCGCGGCCATCAGGACGGCGCCGCCGATGCCACCCACGCTGAAGGTGAGGGCAGTGGTGACCACCAGCCGGCGGCACAGCTGGCTGTGCTGGAGCAGGCGATGCCGCTGGTTGTCAGCGAGTTGCTGCTCGAGCTGGCTGCACGCGAGCTGCCCCTGGCGCAGCTGCTGTTCCAGCCCCTGCTGGCGCTCGACCAGGGAGGTCTAATGCAAGGACAGCTGCTCCTTCTCCTGCAACGCTTCGCGCAGGTGAGTGTCCCGCTGGGCCAGGGTTTGCTCCAGTTTGTCGAGCTGGTGGCGACAGCCCTGGCGCCGCCGCAGCACCACTACCGAGCGGGGCGTGTTGGCGAAGCCGATCACCTGGCGGCGTGGATTGCCAAGGTGGTGCTGATGTGGATCACGGAACCCCTTGGTGGCCTGCTGCACCTTGGCGATGAACAGCACGGTGTCGCCGACGCGGATTCCGGCCTGGGTCCAGACCTCACGGAGCTGGAACCACCAGTGATCAGGCTCCACTGGCCAGCCGGTGTCGGCCAGGCGCAGGTAGCGCAGGCAGACGGTCTGCGCCGAATCCACCTTGGTGGGGCGGCTGCCGAAACGATCTACCACGCCGGTGAAGCGATGCACCTCGTTGTGCCGGCTGGCGAGGGGAGTGGGACGAATGATCATGGCGGTTTCCTTAACGAGACCTCATGGTCTGGTGACGAGAGCGCCTGGAAGCATCAGCTCGTGGGAACGACCAACTGCAGGCTGGCGCGGAGATGAGCGTGAGCTGCTGCTGCAGCGCCTGGTGGCACTCAAGCAGGGCGGCATATTGACAGCCCAGCTGCTCGTGATCGCGGCTGGATTCGGCCAGGTGCAACCTGCACTGGGCAAGCTCGTGCTGCAGAGCATTGAACTGCTGGCGGCTGCCCTCATGCCGCCTGAGCACCAGCACGGAGCGTGGTGCCGCCGCAAAGCCGATCACCTGCCTGCGGGGGTTGGCGTCGAACGACTGATCGGGGTCGTGCCAACCCTTGGTGACCCGCTGCACCTTGGCGGTGAACAACACGGTGTCGCCGATCTGGATGCTGGCCTGAAGCCAGATCTCGCGCAGCGGAAACCACCAGTGGCCCGGCTCGAGGCTCTGCCGGCAGGAGGCCTGGCAGAGGTCGCGCACGCAGACGGTGTGGATTGTGTCGCCGTTAACCACAAAGCTGCCGAAGCGATCGATCACACCGGTGAACCGATGTACCTTCTGCTGGAGTGCGATCAGCGGGGTGGGGCGTGACATGGCCACAAAAACGACGAGGCCCCATGGTGTGCCCAGTTGCCGATGGCCAGATTGAATCCCGTGGGACTGAGCAATCAGATCTGGTTGTACGGCTGGATTGTTTCCTTGTAGGCAAAAGCAGGCTCGGCAGCCTGCATCAGGGAGATTTGGGTCATCAGCAATTCCAGCCCATCCAGTAGATCGAGGATTTCAGTGATTTTCTTTGACCTCGCAACATCATTGGCCATGGCCTGAATCAAGTTGTCCTTGATTGCGTCTTGATCAAGCTGTGAATAAGTGGGCAAAAAGCCAAGGATCTGCTCGATAGCCAAGAGAGCCACATCAATCTTTTTTTGCATATCGGCCGACAAGTGCTTGTCCTGTTTAGTGGCATACTTCAAATTGCAGGACAGATCTTGCAGTTCCAGTTGAATCTCATGTAAAGTAGTCATGGAAACAAGAGCTGTGGAGTAGAGCTACGACAGAGGGAAGGAGAAAAAGATGATGCGAGCATCAACAACCAATAAATGACCGGCTCTTGGTAATCGATGTCAGCAGCAGGGACATCCACAACCATTTCGGTCACGGCATGGCTGTGGTGGCGGCTGATCGTAAAATCAATAGGTGTCACCAACGAGTGGTGACATTATTGTAAACATCGCCCTTAAGGGAATGATCATGTTTCCACTCAATAGGTGTCACCAACAAGTGGTGACTATATTTGTTTTCGTGAATCAATTTATGGAGTTCGTTCTCAGTTTCCAATCAATAGGTGTCACTAGCGAGTGGTGACGACAAGATAAATCTTGCAGCTGAAGCTGAATTGCCTCTAGATTTTCCATCATAAGGGTTAGGAAGGGATAGGTGTGTTGAGTAGCTTGGAATACTCTTCGGGGAACTTATGGATTAGTTCCTTATACACAACTCTCACATTAACTCTGACGACGTCTATCTCTAGAGCTCGTCTGACGAGTTCAGTTCTCGTCATGGGTTCTTTTTGACTGGTAAAAATAGCAGTCAATTCATCCAAGGTGATTTTTGTTGTGATCAGGATTTGGATTAATTCATCCATCCCCCGACCATGAATATCGGACATGTGTTCCAATCAATAGGTGTCACCAACGAGTGGTGACTGCACCGTACCCCTTTGTTATTACGGCATGTCCGGATGGGTTTCCAATTAATAGGTGTCGCCAACGAGTGGTGACTCTGCGGGACTCGTCCTGATTTGGACTGGACTCTTTGGTTTCCAATTAATAGGTGTCACCAACGAGTGGTGACGACCAGGTAATCACCATAGGTAACTCCCAATTGGCGTTTCCAATCAATAGGTGTCACCAACGAGTGATGACCATGTGCTCCGGGTCCAAACGGAGCCGCGGCTCCCGTCGTTTCCAATCAATAGGTGTCACCGACGAGTGGTGACCACTGTCAGTCAACCTTCACAGGAGTGACAGGTCAGTTTCCAATCAATAGGTGTCACCAACGAGTGGTGACAACTGGTGGGGTTCACATCCAGGGTGGAGGAAACTCCACGTTTCCAATCAATAGGTGTCACCAACGAGTGGTGACCCAGCAATACCACCAACCAACTCATCTCCTTCCCTGGAGGGTTTCCAATCAATAGGTGTCACCAACGAGTGGTGACTAAACTTTTCCTTTTCATGATGGCGGTAGCCATCAGTTTCCAATCAATAGGTGTCACCAACGAGTGGTGACAGCGGCCCCCGAGAGGGCCTGCGCGGCAGGCGATCCGGAGACCGTTTGCGCACCTCCCTACTTTGGCCGCGGCTGGCCGTGGCGTCAAGCCTGTGGAAAACGCTGAGATCCCCTGCGCCGCAGGGCAGCGCGCAGGAGGACACAAACACTGGGGTTTCGGCCGATCGCCGGGGGGTGCGCGGCGGATCGAAAGGGACCAAGCCTCTGAAGCCAGTCGTTCTGCACTGAAGGTCCTACGCGCACCCCCAGAGCGACACCGCGAGACAACGCTCGGGAACCTGGTCAGATCACCTTGTCCTGCCAGACCGTCACCTCCACATCCCGGCCCATCTGCTCAGCTGCCACAGCCCGCTGCGGCAGCGACCAGAGCCTGATGCTGTCGGCCGGCTCGGCGATGCGCTCCAGGCCATGCCTGAGGCGCTGCATCTGGTGGGGCCGCAGCCGGCACTCGAACACGCTCCACTGCATGCGCACCCCATAGCCCTCCAGCAACTTGGCCAGCTTGCGGCGTCGCTTGTTGCTGGGGCTGTCGTAGGCGATCACCCAGAGTTGCTCCTGGTTCATCGCCTCAGGGGCACCAGCAGGGGTTGCTCGGGATCGTCCACGAAACGGGCGAAGCTCTGTACCAGCTGATCGAGCACTTCCCAACGCGGCCCGGTGTTGCCATCACAGAGGATGATCGGCTCGGCCATGAAGGCCGACCAGGCCTGCAGCCACAGGCGCCGGCCGGTCTCGGAGAGGTACACACCGCCAGCGTTGGGCTCGAAGTGCTCCTCGGCCCGCAACTGACCGCTGCGAATCAGTTGTCCGTGGAAGGGATCAACCAGGTAGGTCCGCAGCGGTTCGATCAAATCCGACACCAACGCTGCATGGCGAGCCGAGCCCACATGCAGCACACCGACATAAGGATCAAGCCCACGCAGCTCCACTCGCAGCAGCAGCGCATTCCACAGCACCCCATAGCCGAAACCGCAGAGGGCATCGAATGGGGTGCCTGGCGGCCGCCGGCTGCGTACCGCGAAGCCGAAACCATCTCCTTCCAGCAGGTTGCCGAAGCTGCGGAAGTAGAGAGCTGCTGCAGCTCCCTCCAGCCCCCGCAGATGGTTGGAGCAGGGTGCCTTCGCCGTGAGCGCCTGCAGCTGAGCCAGCCGCCGCAACGCGGATTCCACAGCAGGCCGGCCGCCTCGGCGCGTGAACCGCTGCAGCACCACCCGGCTATTGGCGATCTTGCCAGCCACCAACCTGCGGGCCACCGCCAGCCTCTGGGCCGCGGACAGCTCCGCCTGACGGCGGGACCGGTGCCGGTAGCCGCTCTCCAAGGGCTGCAGGCGTCCCAGGCACTGGCCACCGCTGGTTAGGTAGGCGATCGGAATGCCGCGCCGCAGGCAGGCGCGGATCAGTTGGGTGGTGAGCTGTAAGTGGCCCAGCACCAGGATCTGGTCGAGCAGGGGCAGGGACATGCGGTCGAGCTCCTGCTCGCCGCTGCTCACCACCAGCTGCTCGCCCTCGATGCCGGCGGTGCCGTGGGGGCGCAGGAGATAAAGGGAGCGCATGGGGCATTGGTGAGGTCGACATCAGGATTGCCACGTTCATGGCCATGGCCAACGCCCTACGGGCAGCCAGCCCTGATGTGTTGCTCAATCCCACGAGAAACCAGTGCGTGTTGCAGGAAATCAATACGCTGAATCCAGTTCAGATTTGGAGAATTAAAAAATGGGCTGCTAATCAACGATCAGATCTCCAGCCCAAGCGCTGCTTGACTCTGGGTGGACGCGCTTAAACGTTGGATTGATTGATCCTAACGTTACAATGCCTACATCACTCCCCTGAGTTCATTGCCCGTCACGCTGGAGATCTATCAACAAGTAAGCCAGGCTGGTAGCTTTGCCAGCCGAGCCGGCCGGGGCACCATGGCGGTGGTGCGGGAGCTTGACGACGGCGTGGTGGAGAAATCCGACCGCCGCGACGAGCTACCGCTGGTGGCCAGGGAGTTCATCATCACCGAACATCTGCGCAGCACCGGTATGGTGCCGCTGATCAACGTGGATGAGGGGCTCTACGGCTACCCCTTGAGCTTCCAGATGGAGAAAATCAACAACGGCGGCACCCTACAGGATTGGCTTGAGTTTCACAGCCGCACCCCAATCTCCAGGGATGTGTGGGCAGAGATCTTCCAAGGCGTCAGCAAAGGCATACGGGCCGTGTGGGCGGCTGGAGTGTTGCAGGGAGACCTGCACGTCCGCAATGTGGTGGTCGGCACTGATTCGAGTGGCTGCCAACTCAAGCCCCACATCATCGACTTCGGTGTGGCCGTCATGGACGAGGAACCGTTCGAGGCCTTGGCCCATGGCCTCGGGCTACCCGATGTTGTGGCCGAATCACAGCAGTGGTTTGAGCGCCAGATCCAGCCCCGCTACGACGACCCGACGGATGAAAAGGCCTTCCTGATCAGCGATATCCAGGAGTGGATCAACACCCTCAATATCCAGGATCTCGATGGCCTGCTGGAGGACTTTCGGCGCGGCCTGCGCACCTGAGGTTTCTTTGAGCAGGCCAAGTTGCCTGCCCATTGCCATCACTCTATCGGCAGCGCAGCAGATGAGTCGTCTAACTCCTGTTGCTGTTCCAGTTGCTGCAGGCGATCCTGAAGCGCGCGCTTAGCGTTGGCGAGTTCATCGATCGTGCGCCTCGCTTCGTGAAGCAGTTTCCGCATACGGTTTGCATTTTGCACAGCCACTGTTTCCTTGGTCAGCAACAGCTCATTCCGGGCGATGAGTTCCTCGATTTCCGAGCGCAGGTCAAACCAGCTAAAGCTGTGGTAAGGATCACCCACATCTAACTGGCTGTTGGAATCGTTCGCAGGTGTGTAGTCCTTGAATTCGTCGAGGGGAAAGGCCCCTCTCTGCCGGTCGCGTTGTGGAATCAGACGGTCATAGGTGCTGTGCTGGGCAAACCAGCACAGATGAAACACTCCCGAGTCAGTGAAGCCACCAAAACGCCAAGTCGTAGTATGACCTTTTGGGTAGAATTCTAGATTGCTCGTCTTCTTGGTTGTCCCACGATGCTGGCTTCGCCACAGAGCACTTCTTAGCTTAGGCAGGTAGGGTTCGACTTCCCGACGCTCCGCTGGACTGAGATTGGTTAAATCGCGAAGCGCAGTCTCTGAGAGACGGAGCTGTGCGCCGCCATGTTCACGTTCAGCAAGCACGGCGGCCAATGGTGTCAATGATCCAAGCCTGCTTCCGTCTGCATCTGGCGTGATTTCAAGGAAGCTATCAAACAATGGAGCTTCATTTGGATTGAAGCCAGGGATTTTGCGGTAGAATTCATTGACGTCAAACACCTCCTCTTTGCTGGCCCAGTCCATCGCCGGAAAGGCACGGTCAAACAAATCAGCCGCGAACCCGATCGGCAGTGGTGGCAGCGAAATCACGGCCTCAGCGAATTCAAAGACGTACACCACCGGCGCACGGAAAATCATTCCCAGCACGGTCATGAAAGGCACCACGCCCTTGAATCCGCCGTTCGGGCACAGCACACAGCCTCCCGAGTATTGGCGCTGCGGGTCGTCGAGATAGCTGATAAGCAGGCGTGAGAGGTTGGTGAGTCCGGTGCTCCTGAGCATCGTGGCGTCACGCACCTGCAACCCTTGAACCCTCTCCACCTTTACCTTCACAACGCCCAGTTCACTCTCAATCACACGCCTGAGTTCCTCGGCGCAACAGCGCCCATCAGCGGTGTCTGTAGTGAAAAGCACCACCTCATCATCTGCATTTACGGGCAGCCTGTGCATGATATTGAGCTCTGCACTGGCGAGCACTCGACCAGATTCGCTGGTGAGGTCGAATGTCTGCAGTCGCTCGCGGATCTGTTGCTGCAGCTCTGCAGTGTCGTCGTCCCAGGCGGTGGCCCGTGCCTGATAGCTCCTCAGCGCAGCGGTGCCGTTAGCGATGGATGTGCCGGCGGTGAGAAGCAGGGTGCGGGGCATGGCGACAGGGCATGTGTAGAGGCGTCATTCACCAACGTATCCAAGGGCGGCCAGGGCCTTTCTGGAATAGTGTTGCCGCCGCCATGGGCATGGCAGCCCGGCGGCGGTTCGTTCGGCATGCGTAACGAGCGGTAAAGCATGCGGGTCACAGCGGTGCCCTGCAGCACCACCTGAGGGATCGCGTGCGCCTCGTGCGAGTGCCCAGGCAGGTCCACGAAGCAGGTGATTGCCCCTGTGCCACAGCAGCCTCGATGCCAGCACCAATGGCGACCCTTGCCTGCTCGGTCAGCTGGCCAGCCAAGAGCAAGAAGCAGACGGGCCCGCTGATGATCTGGCGCTGGAGCAGTTAGTAGATCAGCTGCCTGCAGCTCAAGCCGCGGCTCTGCGGCTCACTGTCCTCGAGGGTCTCTCGCTGAGGCTGCGGCAGAGCAGCTGCAAATCAGCGCCATGTGCGTACAGCGGGCCCTAACGAAAGCGCTTGAGGCTCTGCGGCAGCAGCTGGCGGGCGGGGGGTGAGGCCCTCCTCCCCAGTCACTGCTGCCAGGCGTGGTTTGCTCCAAGCCTATACAGACACCATCAAGCCGCTGACTTCCGAGGAGGCCTGCTGTTTCCTCGCGTGCATGGTGGTCGAGACCGGAGAGCCAGAGCTCGAGAACCTCGATGTGATCGGGGTGCAGGCAGTGGCCCCGGCCGCGGGGCAATCCAGTACACCGGCGTGCGGCGGACCGCCTACTAGGCAACCCTTGAGCAGGCGATCGCTGAGGGGATTGATCCCAACAGCAACCCCTGGCAGGAGCAGTACTTCGCCGATGAGTAGGTCGGTCTGCATGACCCGGCTTAGGGCTCGCTGATCGGCTGGACCCGCGTCTTTGAAGACCAGCCGCTTGGCATGGATCCAGCCGCGGCAGCTGCCTACTGGACCGGTCGGCTGCAGCGGCCGAGGGTTATTTCAGGCGCGGCACACTGTCAGGCGACATCGAAAGCTGAGCCAGAGGCGACACGAAAACTGAGCCACCTGGAGCTCGAGGAAGGGAGAGCAGCAACCGCAAGCCAGGGGCTATTGGTCCTGGCCGAGACGGCTGCGTCGACACGATCAACAGCCGGCGTCGGCTTTGGCGCGGGCCGTACCGGCCGATCTGGAGCACCACGGGGTCTGACAGCGCTGGAGGGCGCGATGCAGACACCGGAGGAGGTGCTGGTGATGCGCCAGCTGCTGGAGCGGGGCTGGAGCCGCCGGCGGATCGCGGCGGAGCTGGGGATCTCGCGCAACACGCTGGATCGCTACCTGCGGCTGGGTGAGTGGCAGACGTACTGCAGCGCCAATCGCTCCGGGCAGCTGGATGGGCACCGGGAGTGGCTGCAGCAGCAGTTCGAGCAGCACCACGGCAATGCCGAGGTGCTGCGGCAGGAGCTGCTGAAACAGAAGGGGATCCGAGTGAGTCTGCGGACGGTGGAGCGTGCGGTGCAGACCTGGCGGGAGGCGCTGCGGCAAAGCCGCCAGGCGACAGTGCGCTACGAGACACCACCGGGCAAGCAGCTGCAGGCCGATTTCGGTGAGCTGTGGGTGCCGATCGGCGGGGTGCGCACCAAGGTGCACATCTGCGTCCTGACCCTTGGGTACTCGAGGCGTCAGCTGATCCGGGTGTACCGGCACCAGCGGCAACGCCACTGGCTGCAGGCCCTGGAGGAGGCGTTCCGCGTCTGGGACGGCGTGCCTGAGCAGGTGCTGGTGGATAACGCCAAGGCGCTGATCACACACCACAACCCCCGGGCAGGGGAGCTGGTGATCAACCCCGTGTTCGCCGCCTTTGCCCGGCACTGGGGATTCACCGCCAAGGCCTGCTGGCCCAGCAGGCCCCAGACCAAGGGGAAGGATGAGCGCGGCGTGGGCTACGTGAAACGCAGCGGCATTGCTGGCCACGCTTTTGACACCTGGGGCCAGATGGAGAGCCATCTGGATTGGTGGAACCGCGAGATCGCCGATCTGCGCATCCACGGCACCACGGGCGAACGACCACTGGAGCGGTTCGAGCGTGCGGAGGCAGGAGCGCTGATGGCGTTGAACGACAGGCCGTCGTACCTGGCGGAGCAGGAGTTCAGTCGCCGTGTCGCCAAGGACTGCTGCGTGCAGGTGGAGGGCAACTGGTGCAGCGTCCCGGCGGCGATGGTGCGCCAGAACGTCACGGTTCAGATCCGTGACCAACAGGTGCTGATCCGCCAGGGCGGCCGGATCGTAGCGCGCCATACCCGCCAGGCGGCAAATCAGCGCAGCCGCCAGGTGATCGCAGGCCACTGGGCTGGGTTGGTACCGCAGCGGGCGATCGAGGCCGCCCAAGCAGGCAACGGCCCTGGTGCTGCGGTGGTGGAGCTGGAGTCGGTACGGCGCTCCTCACTGGCCCGGCCGCTGAGTGACTACGCGGCCGTGGTGGCGGAGGTGGGCTGATGGCACGCCAGAAGCAACCGGCAACAGCGACCGCAGGCACCACTTTTCCCGCCGCTGAGACTGTCGACATCGCGCAGCTGGTGGAGGATCTCGACGCCATGCTCACCCGCCTGCGGCTGGGGGCGATCCGCGAGCAGCTCGACGCTCTGCTGGAAGAGGCGGCCAGACGACAGCTGAATCTGCGCGAGGCCCTGGCCTGGCTCTGCGCCGCGGAGGTGGAGAGCAAGGAGCAGCGGCGGCTGTCGATGGCGATGACCATCGCCCACTTCCCGTTCGTGCGCACGCTGGAGGGATTCGAGTTCGAGGCGCAGCCCTCGATCGACCCGGGGAAGATCCGTGATCTGGCCACCTGTCGTTGGGTCGCCAACGGCGACAACGTCGTGCTGCTGGGCCCGCCCGGTGTAGGCAAAACGCACCTGGAGGTGGCGCTGGGCCGTGAGGCGGTCGCCCGTGGCTACACCGTGCAGTTCACCACGGCGATGGAGCTGCTCGGCTCACTGGTGAAAGGCCAGCAGCAGGGGACGCTGGAGGTGCGGCTGGCGCAGTACAGCAAGCCGAAACTGCTGATCATCGATGAGCTGGGCTACCTGCCGCTCGAACCCCAGGCGGGGCACCTGTTCTTCCAGCTGATCTCCCGCCGCTACGAACAGGGCAGCGTCCTGATCAGCTCCAACCGCCCCGTGGAGGAGTGGGACGAGGTGTTCGGCGACCAGGTGGTGGCGGCGGCGATCCTCGATCGGCTGCTGCACCACAGCCATGTGGTGACGATCCGCGGCGACAGCTACCGGCTGAGGGAGAAGCGCAGATCCGGGCTGTTCCGCCCGCCTGCGGGCGGTTCCTCCTCGGCTGGCATCGGCGGCGCGGGGCCACCGACGCCAACCAAGGAGGCCTGAGGGGAATAGCCAGAAGAGGCACAGCCCCAGCAACGACAGACAACAACCAACCCGACCGATCACGAAAACCATGGGCAAGCACCGATCCATCCGCCGGCCAAGCCAAGGCGGAACGACTCCGAGAACAGCCGCACCTCAGGCGTCAGGGGTGGCTCAGTTTTCGATGTCGGAAGTGGCTCAGTTTTCAGTGTCGCTTGACACACACCGAGCATCGAGCGGCGCCAGGGTGCACGGCAACAATTAGCTAGGCGCCCGCCTACGTAGTTGACACCGGGCAGCCAGGGGGTGGCGCGGTGGGTCTGGGGGTTGCTATAGGGCGGCGCGCTGGTGCTGTCGCAGAAGGGGGGGGAATGAAGAAGGGCTGTGGATCCACGACCACCGGCTGAAGCTCCAGAGCCAAAGCAGCAGCCCAAAGCGGCGTTTGACCTCGAGCGGTTTGTCCATAAAACCCTGTCGATGGTGATCGGCACCCAGCTGCTGATCTATTCCCTCGCCGCTGGGGTCTGCGGCGGCGGCCAGCGGGCACTGGCGGGCTCGCAGGCTGGCCAGATCTGTCCCGGCACGCTGGAGCAACTGCAGGGTGGCTTTTATTCGACCCTCAACCTGCTGCTGGCGCTGCTGGGTGGAGCGGCGTTGACGTGGATGGACAGGTAGCGATCCGAGCAATTGTGAGGGTGTATTGATTACCAGCATGCAAAGTGTGTGCACGCAATGCATTCCCCACTAAAGCCCAGGAAACCTATCGGAAATGTGCTGCCATTAAAAAGCAGGAATCAGGCGCCTCGGCACTTAATTGGATCACGCAATTAGGTCGTTATTCCAGGATAAGTTGTAGAGAGAAAGCCTGGTGCTGCAAGGGTATTGGGTGGGTAGAAACGTCCGGTCCCTTGAAGTGGATGAACTAGTTCCTCATCACAAGAAGAGAGATGACAATGATAAAACGATGGCCGAAACCAGGACTATTGGGTATAAGGTTATCAAAAGAAGGCGAGTGCTGGATCGATCGCTGTGATCCCCGCCGAACTAATCGCAAGCAATGGTGTTGATGTGGGTCATGGCGGGAGTAGCTGAATCGGAGGGCACCGGCTGCACCCCACAACCTAGATGATCAAGTGGATACACTTTGGTCGGGCCTACGGGTGAATCGATCGCGGAAGCTTAGTCCGGCCATGGTGATGGATCTTCAGCAAGCGGACCATGTATTCCCTTCTGTCAACCAACGAGACTTTCGCTCTGGTGCTACGACTGCTTTTTTTGGATTGCCATGGTATTCAGAAGCCTGCCTTTCTTAGTGCAAATGCACTGCTGCTGGCATGGGGTGTTCCTTGCCAGTGAATTCGCGCAGGAATGTCGTCGTCGGAGCAGGATTGCCTGCGCGAATTCCCGGCAGTAAGCCGGGGTGAAACCAGATCCAGAACCTCCAGCCTTTATCGCATCGTTTAGGTAGAAAAACTCATGTCACCACTCCGCTGTCACCTGCTGATCGGCCCACCTGCAAGCGGCAAAAGCACTCTGGCTATGACCCTCCAGGAATTGCTGAGCGGGTCTGGCTCGCAGCCAGTTGTGCTCTCTACCGATGCAATCCGCAAAGAGTTGTACGGTAATCCTGCCGCACAAGGCTCCTGGAATGAGATTGGCGTTGTTTTGTTTGATCGACTTAAGCGCGCTGTAGAGAGCGATATGCCGGCTATCATCGATGCCACCCATGCTCGTCGTCCTTGGCGACTGGGGATCACTCAGCAGCTTGAACTTCCCAGGCCGGTGGAATGGGTGGGCTGGTGGCTGAGGACCCCGCTAGAGATCTGCCAGAAGTGGAACAAGAACAATGATCGAGCACTCCAGGTATCTGATGATCAACTTAAACAATATTACGATGACTTGAAAGCTGGGGATTTTGGGCCATCGGATCACGAAGGCTTCGCCACACTTATAGAGCTCGACCCCAGTTCTTTTTCATCAGACTCATTGATGCATGAGATTTCCGAGATATTAAGCGGCCTTCCGAAAAGGATAAGTGGCGACCGAAATCATACGTCGAAATACAAGCTGCACCGCTACTCACGCCTGCTGGATCTGGAGCGACTGTTCTATCTGATTCGTTTGTTGAGCCGATTCCCAGGGCTGAAGGCTACAGATGATCAATCAGCTCAGGAGTTGCGCGAGCTCTACGGCACTTTTCCCCTCAGTGAAGATCCTGCCGAGCGAGCTGCCGGTCTACTGCGCCATCACGGGGTCTGCTACGCGGACGTGGAGCACCTACGCGAGGATCTGGCATGGCTGCAGCAGCAAGGCTTCATGGAGAGTATATCTATACGTTCAGAGGTGATTCCTCCGGAAGCAGATGAAAAAGTCAAAGCATGTCTTGGATGCAGGCCACCATCAGCAAATAGCAAGGTCTTCGTAAGGATTATGACTTTAATTCGTCATGTTCTTCAAAACCCACTAGACCATGATCGAGATGCTGCTCATGTAGAGCAGATTTATATAGGTGGCAAGCAGATTGGCGAGCGGGGCACCAGAATGCCACTCAACGTGCATCTTGTACAGCAATTGAAGGATGTCAAAGGTAGCTATGAGGCAGGGCGTATTCTGCGCGGAAAAGATAGAAGATGGGCGTCTGGGGAGAGCCAGACATTGCTTAAAGATCTTGCAAAGCTAAAGCCTTATGGCCTTTTCCCAGTCCGGCCAGCCCGCAATGGCTACGCGCTTGGAACAGCTCTACTCACCATGCCACGACTGTTGGAACTGCATGCACTCGTTAAACAGGTGGCGGATCGGCTGGCAGATCCTTCGGCTCAAGATCTGCTGAAGGATTTCACCACGCGCCTGCAGTGGGCAGGCTACGAGATTGACGATGAAACTCCACCGGTTCGTGCCTATGCTAACCGTTCGATCGTTGGACGTGACTATGCACCGCCAGGTTCGCTGGGAGTTGCACAGCACGCGGAACGACTGGAAGAAGCAATCTTGAAAGGGTATCGGGTGGAGTTGCAGCAGTATGAGGATGCCGCACTCTTTGAAGGCCAGTCTCAAGCAATCAATACCATCACCGCATGGCCTCTACAGCTGCTGTTTCATAATATTGGCTGGTACCTGGCGTATGAAGAGTATTGGCCGGATGATAAACCAGGCCTTATTACTACACAACGGCTTGATCGGTTGCATTTGCGAAAAGTGGTCACTCAAGTGGCTCCTCTTGGCAAGGAGCATCGCCAACAGTCGTGGAAACGGCTTGAGAGGTTGCTCGATTATTGTGGTGGCATCTTTTTTGGTCGTGACCGAGATGCGCAGCTCACTTTATGCAGTGACGACGAAGATACTCGCCGAAGTCAGCTGGTCAAACTTCGTTTCCGTTGTGAGGGCTGGGTATTCAAGTTTCTCAGGGAAGGAGTGGATCGTTTTCCTCTGGAATGCACCCGCTTTTCCAAGCCCCTGCCATCAGACACTTGGACACACCGCAAAATGATTAATGCCACACTGGAGCCTATTGAAGGTGATAGCCATCCCTATCCAGTGGAGTTTGATTTACCTGGATGGACGATTGGCACTGGCTTAAAGGATGGGGATGTGGACCTCAAGCGATGGTTGTTCGGTTTCGATGACGGTATCGTGATTGAGGAACCAAGGGCATTTCTGGAGCGCCGTCTTCGGTCAGCTCAAGAGGTACTCAGAGTTCATGGAGCCTACCACTGAGCTCAGGAGTTGGAGCCTCGGGCTTAGGCGACCTGGCGGGAAAAGGAGGTAGGTGCTGATGAGCCAGTGTCCAGTCGCACCAGGAACAGAATCAGGTGAATTGTTGACACTTTCAGCTGCGGTTGAGGTTTTCCCCAATGCCATTGCATTGGTAACAGAAGGATTAGGGCGCCTAATGACGCAGCAGCTCCAGGGTATGTTGGTTGAGCAACGTCGGGATATGGAGACATCTGTAAGCCCCGTCTGCGCCCAACCGCCCAATCGACTGAAGTTTGAATTCTGGCAGTGGGGAGCTGGGAGGATTTGCTGGTGGTGCGCGTTGTCAAATTTCCCAGCGCAATGGACGTGATTTACAGGATCTTGCTCTCCTTGAGGCTGGAGCAGGCAGGCAATAATCCAATCCGTTCCACTATGCGGTAGACACGATGCTTGCGCTAGGAGCGTGTCGCACATAACCACACCACCCGCTTCTCCACAGACGCCCTGAAATCTGCCCAGATCGCAGTGACAGCAATGGATCTGGGCGATATCATGGGGCATGAGAAAAGCCAAAACCTTCCGCCCCTGGAACCCGGAGCAGACGCTGCTGCTGCCGCCCTCGCCTGTGGATTGGCTGCCTGAGCACCACCTGGTGTTCTTCCTGCTGGACATGGCCGCCGAGCTGGATCTCTCGGCCATCTATGCGGTCTACGAGGCCAGAGATCCTCGCGGGGTCAAGGCCTATGAGCCGCGGATGATGGTGGTGCTGCTCTTGTACGCCTACTGCGTCGGCATCCCCTCCTCGCGCCGGATCGAGAGGGCCTGCTGGGAGGATGCTGCCTTCCGGGTGCTCACCGGCAACCAGCAGCCCGACCACAGCCGGATCAGTGATTTCCGCCTCGTCCATCTCGATGCATTGGCGGGCCTTTTTGTGCAGGTGCTGCGGCTGTGCCAGAAGGCGGGCCTGGTGAGCCTGGGCAACGTCGCCCTTGACGGCACCAAGGTCAAAGCCAATGCCTCCAAACACAAGGCCATGAGCCATGAGCGGATGCTCAAATCCGAGGCCCAGCTGGAAGCGGAGATTGCAGCACTGCTGCGTAAGGCCGAGCTGATCGATGCCCAGGAGGACGCGCGCTATGGCAAGGGCGAGCGTGGTGATGAACTACCCAAGGAACTGCAGCGCCGTCAGGATCGACTCGACGCCCTGCGCAAGGCCAAAGCGGAGCTGGAGGCGGAGGCCGCCGCCGACCACGCCCGCCGCCGCGAGCAGCATGCTCGCGCTGCAGAGGAGCAGGCTGCTGAGGCTGCTGCCCAGGCTGCCGCTGATACCGAGAGCGAGGTCGCTGCTCGGGCCCTTGCCAAAGAGGCTCAGCAGGCGGAGCGCAGGGCC
The DNA here is from genome assembly GCF_015840335.1 of Synechococcus sp. CBW1108. Classification (NCBI taxonomy): domain Bacteria; kingdom Bacillati; phylum Cyanobacteriota; class Cyanophyceae; order Synechococcales; family Synechococcaceae; genus Synechococcus; species Synechococcus sp. CBW1108. Next base: position 3,177,731 of record NZ_CP060395.1, on the reverse strand, counting down.
CGCAGTGCCCGAAGGCGGGCGGAGCTGGCCAGCAAACTGGCGATCGACAAGGCCCAGGCCGCAGACCTCTCAACCCCGGATCCACTGATCAGCGTGGATCCTCTGGCGATGCCCAGCCGCAACCTGCCCACCACTGCCGCCGGTGATCCAAAAGGCAACGCCCAACGCAATTTCACCGATCCAGACAGCCACATCCTCAAAGGTGGGGACGGCTGGATTCAGGGCTACAACTGCCAGGCGGCGGTCGATGGTGACCACCAGATCATCGTGGCGGTAGGGGTAAGCAACCAGGCCTCGGACCAGCACCACTTCGTTCCGATGCTGGAGCGGATCGTGGCCAACACCGGCCAGCTGCCCGCGAACATGATCGCCGACGCGGGCTACTGCAGCACAAGCAACATCCAGGCGAGCGAGCAGCGCGGGTTGGATGCCTACCTCTCCACCAGCCGCCAGGAGCACGGCAAGCGGCCCCGGCCCGCGCGCGGGCCAGCTCCAAGAGATCTGGATGCACGGGGCCGGATGGATCGCAAACTCAGATCCAAGGCCGGCCAGGCGATCTACGCCCTGCGCAAGATCATCGCCGAACCGGTCTTTGGTCAGATCAAAGGGGCACGGGGCCTGGATCGCTTCCTATTACGGGGGCTGGAGAAGGTCGACGGTGAATGGACCCTGATGGCCATCACCCACAACATCGGCAAGCTGCATCGGGCGGCCCTGGCAGCTGCCTGAGGGGGGCCACTCCTCAGGGCCGCTCAGGCCCGGGGTCGAGAGCAGCTCTCCAATCTCACCCCCAAGCAACGGGGGAAGGGGAGGCTCTGCCTGCGGAAATGCGCGACAGGCTCCTAGGTATAATCAAGGGTTGGGAATTAGACTTGGTTGCCTGCCTAGGTATTTAGCTGAACATCGCACAGCGTCAGGTTGGTTTTACCCTGAGCTTCGGTAGCACTCTGGAGTTACCCCGATTCGGTGGTCAGGTTTCAAGGCTCCGCGGGTGAAAGTGTACGGGTGTTGATGGTCTGCTGCTCGTAGTCGCTCGGGCTGAGGTAGCCAATCGTTGAGTGACGACGCTCGCGGTTGTAGTAACCTTCGATCCAGAAGGTCATTTGCCTGATCAGTTGCTGGGGGCTGTTCAGTATCTCGGCATCTTCATCGAGAACCATCTCGTGTTTGAGGGTGGAGAAGAAGCTCTCCACCACGGCGTTGTCCCAGCAGCAGCCTTTGGCCGACATGATGCAGTTGATCTTGCGGCCTTCGAGCAGCTGCTGGTAGGCCGTTGCCCGGTACTGGCTGCCCTGATCGGTGTGGATCAGGAGCTGATCGGGTGCGATCTGGCGGTGTCCCAGAGCCCGGTTGAGGGCTTCCAGCACCAATGTGGTCTCCATGGTGGCGCCCATGGCCCAGCCGACCACGCGGCGGCTGTACAGGTCGATCAAGACCGCCAGGTACCGCCAGCCCGCTGTGGTGCGGATGTAGGTGATGTCACCGGCCCAGCAGCGGTTGGGTGCTGCTGGGCTGAACTCCTGCTGCAGCAGGTTCTCGGCTACACCACTGGCCCGTGCCCGGTGTCAACTACTTAGGGCTTGCTGAGGAACCAATATCCATTGCGCTGCAGTTGATTCCAGGGATGGTCTCACGTTAAAATGAGCCAAATGTAGCCATTCCTGGCTTAGAATAATCTGCTGACACGCCAATGTACGTTTTTCAGCACGCAGGTCAGCTATCGATCGAGGAGTTTTACACGCCCTTCGGCGGCAAGCTGGATGCCAATAATCGCTGGGTTCTGCTTCGTAACCTGATTCCATGGATGCCGCTGGAAGGCCAGTATGCACCCCAATTCAGTGCCAAGACAGGAGCACCGGCCAAGCCGTTTCAGATGGCGTTCGGTGCGCTGTACATCCAGCAACGCCTGGGAGTGACAGACCGCGAAACGGTTCAGCTGATCACGGAATCACCGTATCTACAATTTTTCATTGGCTTGAGTGCGTACCAGGCAATGCCACCGTTTGATCCATCGATGATGGTGCATTTTCGTAAGCGCATTGGCCCTGATCTGTTCAAGATCTGCAATGACATGACCAAGGCCAATGGCATTGCGATGATTAAAGAGATGCTGGTTTCGGCGGAGGAGGATGATAGCGAACAAGAAGAGGAGCAACAGCTTGCTGCCATCGACGAAGCGCTAGGGGTGAAGCCTGCAACGTTGGATCCTGAATGTAACTGGGGTACTCTGATTCTCGATGCAACCTGCGTGCCTGATGACATTCCCTACCCAGTAGATCTGAGGTTGCTGAACGAAGCGAGAGAGGCGACTGAGAAGATCATCGACGAACTGTTCAAGCAGTTGCAGGGAAAGATCAATCGTAAACCCCGCTGCAACCGGGATAAAGCTCGGAATCGGTTTCTGGCCATCATCAAGAAGAAAAGGCCCAAATGCGCAGAGATCCGGGAGGTCAAGCGCTTTCAGCTCAACGAGATCCGGAGAAACCTCAGAGCAATTGATCAGATGATCCATTGCGGTGCCATGCTTTTGGAGCTTGGAACCCAGCTCTACCGCAAGCTGCTGATCACCAGTGAACTGTACCAGCAGCAGCAGGAGATGTATGACGCTGATAGCCGGCGCATCGACGATCGGATTGTCAATTTGTCAAAACCACACGTGCGGCCGATCGTGAGGGGCAAGGCAGGAAGGCGAACAGAGTTCGGTGCGAAGATCTCAATATCAGATGATAATGGTTTTGTAGATGTGGATCGAATCAGCTGGGACAACTACAATGAAGCCAACGACCTGATCACACGTGCCAAGCAATACAAGGAAGAGCGAGGGTACTATCCAGCACGAATCTGTGCCGATTCAATCTATATGACATTAGGCAACAAGAAGTTCTGCGCAGAAAATAACATCAGGCTCAGTGGCCGTCCACGCAAGAAGCAGGTAGAGGCCGAGGTGCAGACAGCAGAGCAACAAGAGCTTTTTAAATCAGACTTGAGAAAGCGTTCCGTGATCGAAGGAAGAATCGGAACGAGCAAACGGAAATATGGACTGGATCGGATCATGACCAAGCTGATTGAAACATCAAGAACGGTGATCACGATGGCGTTCTTTGTGATGAATGCCGAGAAGGTTCTCAGGCTACTGCGCCTCTTATTCTCTATTCTTGTCTCTGTGTACATCCTGATGCTCTATTTGCTCGCCTCCTGGCGCCGTCCAGCGCTTCTGTGGGCTGCTTAGTCAGCTTCTAGGAGTAAAATTGAGGTCACCAGCGCTTGGCGCTGCAGGCTGAGATCGCGGCCCTTGACGCGGACGAAAAACCCGCGAATGAAATTCAGCAAGCCCTACTTAGGCGGGCGCTTAGCTAATTGTCGCCGCGCAGCCTGGCTCACCCACTTGGCCAGGCTGCTGACGGGGATGCCAATTCGCTGGGCTACAGCCGTGCAGCTGAGCCCCTCACTAAGGCAAAGCGCTACGGCCTCCTGCTTTTGCTGCACCGTGAACCGGCGCCTTGTCTTGGTCGGGTTGTTCCTTTGATGGACAGTCTGAGGGTCACGGGGTGACTCCTATCGACCTGTCCACGAAACCGTGGCAACCCCACTTTTCCTCGTTCCCACGGCAGGGAGTCGTGCATCGATGAAAGTAAGCCATGGTGTTTCTGTCCCGCTTCGGCTATCGCCATGCGCTCTTTTCTTCACTGTTCCAGCCGCCCTTCGGCACTCTGGGCAATGCCTTTTCTCCTTCTCTCGACTGTGATCAGCAGCCCCCAGCCTGCCCTGGCATACCGTCAGGTACACCTGGATGTGAATCGCTACTGTCGCGATACTTTCAGGTCCGGCAAGTTGGCTGACGGCCGTCTGTTCGTGCGGGATGGCCGCCACATCTACCGCGACGGTCTGCATGGCTGCCAGGTGCAGTTCCAGACGCGGATCAAGGGAGTGATGCCCGTTGAACGGATTGAATTCTGGGAGGTGTGGGCCAACAAAGCCTGCCGCGAGCAGAACAATAACTCTCGCGCTCTCAGCCGTTATGACGGCCCTGTGATCTGGTGCATGCTGCCCTGATCGCAGTGACATTTGGAATGGGGGCCGAAGGGCCCCCTCGCAAGTTTTTCAGGTCAAGCATGTCTCCGAAAGCGGTTTTCCATCCAAAAAAGCTCTCGTTCCAGTTCGATTACCAGCAGGAACAGACAGCCCATCAAGCTGGCAGTTCTGTTTTTGAATGAACAAGACGCGGATATGCGTGAAAGCTAGAAGCGCTCTGTGACTGCAGGGTGCCAAGGTAAAAGAGGGCCAGGGCAGTCGATTTTTACCGTTCAAGCACTAGACATCCGTTCAACAGAGCGCGTGCAATTGTCGACTCAATATTCATGCGTGGATCTAATAAGATTTACTGCTTAATGGTGTGACGACCTTCGCCATCATCGGCATAGTGCCTTCTCTTTGCCTGGTTAGGAACGTCATCGAGCTCACTTGCCCTCCCAGACCTTCAACTTCGCGTTGTTTTCAGCTTCGGCCTTCTTTCTGGTCATCTGAATTAGTCCATTGGCCAGGTTGATTTGCATCAACCGCAGCTCTTCTGGCTCTTCAATGTAAATGGCATTGCCAAAACCGAAAAGCCACCGCCGGAAATCGTAGTCTTCTTTTAAAGTCCACGGAGGAAGTTTGATTACAACGGGATAGGGATGGTCGTTGTCGTAGCCATTCGGCGCAAGCTGATGCAACCTTCTGGCATTAGCGCGATGGCGCCATGGATCATCGCTACGACGTTTCGATAGTCTCATCTGGCCCGCCGGAAACCTCGCGGAGCCCGCAGTGAAGAAGGGAAACACCTGAGCATTACAATGAAACCGAAGGGTCTCCATCTTCTTAAGTGCCGCTTGCGCACTCGATCCTCCAATCACGCCCTGCAGCTTGGCATCTCTACCAAAGTGGATGCCACCGCTACGTTCGATCAGCCTCTCCAACCGCATCACGCTGATTTTCTGGGTTTTGAAGTCTCGGTGAGATTTCAGAGCTCCTGGGGTTTTGCGCCATTCCAACCAATCGAGGCGATCCACCTTGATTAGGCCAAGTTTCTGACCCGGTTCGGGTTCCTTTTCATAGGCGAGATACCAGGCAATGTTGTGGAACATCAACTGCAATGGCCACACCTTCCAAGGCCCTCGATCTTCAGTGGTTCCTTGATTAGGATGGATGTCTTCAAACCTGCCTGCATGAATCAGCTTGGCGATCGTAATCTGCTCACGATTAACAATCGCCTGCTCTAGTTTTTTGGCATGCTTTGTGAGTGAGGTGTCAGCGACCAGTTCCGGATCAACGATGGATCGATTGGCGACGGCTCGCACGGCGAGCTGTTCATCAATAGCAAATCCGGCACGAGGCAGGTAGTCTCGCAGTTTTTTATACAGTCCTATGCCAGCTGGCGAGGGATCATTCTTTCGTGTTATGGCATCTAAAACGATTTTGTGCATCTCGATCACCTCAGGGCCTGTCAAGATAGCCGTTCCAATTGTAAACCCCTTGCGGGCATGGCCTATGGACAGGTTGTAGGGGCTAATCACGTCGGTGACAGCATTGTGCAGCTGATCGGCCACTCCACGCAAGCTAAATAGCTTTGGATATTGCAAGGCTAGTTGATTCGCTAGATGTTCATAAAGTATTTTTGGCTTATCTTTGGTTATTTGATCTGATTTTGGTCTGGTCTTTTGATTAATTTTTTGATTGGGCTCTGCAGGCTTGAATGTGGTCTGCGCAACTCCACTGTCCTCCGAAGGATACTCGAATGGATGGTGGAGGAGATAGCGGATAAAAGTGATGAGTTTGAGGAAGCTTTCTTTTTTTCCATAGGCACACCAAGCTCCTCTGTGTAGTTCGGCTACTCTGCAGTCGGGCAGCATGATCGGCGTGTATACCGGCATCGCACTGCAAAAACCATTAGCTTCCAACCAGATCAGATCAGATTTGATCGATCGCTGGTCGCCGTAACAGCGACCATGTCGTTCCTCCAGTATCTGAGCGGCTTCATCAACAGCTGGACCGCGGCCCTCGCTAAGCAACTGGAGAAGGTGCATCAACCGCTCAAAGTCAAGCAGTCTGGAGTAGCCGTGGAGATCCTCTGCTCTAGGCCAATTTGGGTTTTTTCTGGATTGTGAAATCGACAGATCAAGACCATTCAGCTTGGCCGCAACTACCTGGCCTAACTCCTCTTCTTCGTATTCGGAGGGATCGATCAGAACCAGAACGGTGAACCCCTCATATCGGCTGGGCGGAAACTCCTTAGGGCTGTTGAAAGCCTGGTGATGAGTGCTCAGCACATCTGCGGATATGGCCAGCTTGCCGCGCTTCTGATTCCAGCTGAGGCATGTTTTCAGTGGTGTGGTGAGCTTCCAGCCGATCCACTCCACCGGTGCGGGCAGATCGAGCGCTTGGATCAGTGCCAGACGCGAGGATCTTCGCACGTGAGTGCCATCCACGATCACCGGCTGGCCGCTTGCTACCGCTTGCCTTAGAAGATCATTCAATTGGGCTTCACTCGTCGGCAAGTCGACGTCAGTAGGTGTCTCTGGCTCCCTAAGCTCGCGGCGAGAGGTTTCGGTTGATATGACTAAGGGAGCTGGCTTATTAGGGGTGCTGATCAGGGCAGCAAGTTCATTGGCCAAACGACTCTTTCCACTGCCGGGCGGCCCCATCAACAAGTGACAGCGAAGTGGAGCATTGGTGCTTGTCTTTGTCATGGATATCGTGTTCGGCTAGGATTGCTATGGGAGAGGTTGGGAAATCCCTGTTGCGGAGATGGTTGGTTTTAAACCACCATCGAACAGAAACTCAATTGTGGCGTCATGGCTCTGAATTTTCAGGTCGTTCATGCGTTGCACCGAATGTCTGCTACGATTACAAATTCCTGATCTGCTTGGATCACGATCTTGAACCCTTGTCATTGAGGACTAGCTCCCTAACCCTCCGCCCTGGGGAAGGTACCAAGATGAGGAGCTCCATGTTCGCATTGCGCTTACATACTTCGGCGTTCGGCATCGATGGTTCTTCCTGGATGATCAGCATCTCGACAGCATCACCTTCGCCGCCGCTGCCTCGAGTAGGTGCGCACCTATTCTAAGCCAGCCAGGCTTTCTGCTCGCCCCAGCCGTTTTGATGGGGGTTGCCAATGTGGCTGCCAGCCTCCCTTCAGTGCATGAGAAGGCTAAGATGATCGTTAATTCCTAGTTCTGCGAAGACGTGCATGCCACGGCGGATGGGACTATCCAGGTAGCCAATTCCTCAAGCGAGGGTTGTGCGATTGATTTCGCTCTACGGCTTAGGGCTGCCAGCGGCTACCCCTTTGGAGTGGGGCAGCCGCATTTGCCATGAGCTGAGCTGATATGGACGCAAGGCTACTGTCCCTGGGCCAACGACGGATTGCCGGACCTGTCGTTGCGGTTGGGCCCTAATACCTCTTCGGCCGCGGGTGAGCCGCCCGGCGCCGCGCCGACACTGCCACTTCCAGCTAATCGCCAGCTGAGCACGCCGCCACCGGTGAAACCAATTCCCAGTGCACAGGCCATTGCAACCAAAGCCCTCCGTTTCTGGCGGCTGAGATCATGGGCCATATGGCCTATTCGCCGCTCCAGGCTACGGTACATCCGCTCTACTTCACAGATCCACTGCTCCTGCTCTTGGAGGTCCTGGTTCATCTGCAGCTCCCGCCTCTTGAGTTCCTGAGTCATTTGCCTCTCCTGCACATTCAGGCCCCGGATAAACTCCAGTTCACGCTTGCTGAGTTGCTGACTCAGCTGTTGCTCCCGCTCCTTGAGTTCCTTGCTCATTTGGAGCTCCCGCTCCTTGAGTTTGTGGCGTAGCTCCAGTTCTCGATCCAGTGGGCGTTGGGCGCGACGGATCAGCGCGACGCTGCGCAGGTTGCCGCCAAAGCCGGTCACCTTTTGCCGCACGCGACCCTCGTACTTTTTGCTGAGCACCTGATCAACGAAACCCTTGGTGCGGTGGTGCACTTTTGCCGTGAACAGAACCTCGTCGCCGGGTTGTAAGCCAAGCTCACTCCACTCCTGGCTGAGGCGGAACCACCAGTGGTCAGGGTCCACCGCTCGGCCAGTGGCGGCATGGCACAGCGAGCGTATGCAGAGCGTCGGCATGATCCCGCTTTGACCTTGCTTGCCGCCGAAGCGATCCACGAACCCACGGAACTGGTGCACCTGGCCATGGATACTGGACAGCTCCAAAGCTTCCTTTGATGGAAGCACCGCCGCTTTGTTGCGGGAGCGCCTGCTGCCGGGCTCCTCTTTGTGCCGGCGTTGTTGAGGCAGAGGCATCGCCGTCGGTGCGGACCGAGGTTCTGCGGGCCAAGGGGTTGACGTTGGTTGTGGTGTGGCCAGTGGTGTTGGTGTTGCTGCTTCCGCCAGACGGTGCCGGATGAGCGGATGTTTAGGCCGTGCGGACCGGCTAATCGGCTGCTTGGCTGCAGCGGCGCGGGGCTGGCTGGTTTGGGGCTGGTTGTTGCGGTTGAAGTCCGTCATGGTGGCTCCGGCATTGGGTACCCGCACACCATCTCGGTTTCCGTCCAAAAGATCCGCAATCTGGTGCGATGGACCTGCCGGGGATTTCATGCGCTCCACCGGGCGCTTTTTGGGTTGGCAGCTAAGACACACCACTACACCCACCAACCTGCCTGAACAAGCGGCGAGGCCAGTGGGTTGATTGTCGTGTTGGCAGATGGGCGCCGATGCATCGAATCCATCGCGATGCATACGGAGCCATTCAGCCTTTGGTGGCCGCCCGGTTGTTCTCGCTGGCCTTGATCCCAAGCCAGTGGCGTTCCACCTGGTTGGCGACGTAGGCGTAATCGATGTCGCCCGTTGCGTTGCTGCGGATGATGTAAAGATCAATCAGATGCTCCCAGTACTGCTCCTGCGCCTTTCGCCTCACCTCGCCATCCCCGGTTTTCATCAGGTGAGCTAACGTCTGGAAATCGGGCTTCAGCTGGGAAATCTGAGCGGCGGCGATGCCCTCTTCCGCTTCAGCGCCAAGGTGCGGTTGGGCCGATCTCAGGTGGCGGAACCAGGCATCGGCGTCTTCCGGCAGGCGCTCGCGAATGATGGCCAGCACCCCGCTGCGATGCTGGCCGCAGGCGCCGGAGAATGACATCTTCGTCTTGTCCGATCGTGCGAGGGCCAGCAGCGAGAGGAAGGCGGCGCTGCTGGTGAGGATGGAAAGACCCATGATCACGTAGCTGAGCAGCAGGTTGTTGCGCGCTCCCGGTGGCGGCGAGGAGAAGTACTCCACCGCTGCCCCGAAGGCCTCGGTCGCGCTTCTCATGGCCACGGAGCCATTGGGTTCCATCACGAAGTGCTGTTCGAACACCTTGGGCTGCTCCTGGCGCAGGAACGCCACCTTGTTGGGGGTGTTTTGCAGCTTCTTCTCGAGGCTCTCCAGCTCTCTCACCTCGGTGCTCAGCTGGGCCTGAATGGCACCCTCCTTGGCGGCGGCACGGGAACAGATCGGCCAGCGATCCAGGGGCGTCTGCTGCAGCACCCAACGCGGCTTGTTGGTGGGCGTCACCCGGCGATCGTCCCAGCGGCCGAACGTCTCCACCGACAGTTGCTGGTAGGCAGGGTTGCGCGACCCCATAGCCGAAAGACGAGCCGTGTTGGCTTCACAGGCCTTGGCATCGGCATGGAAAGCCGGATTCGTCGGATTCTGCAGTCCTTCGATCAGACGCCGCCGCCGATCCAGATCGCCATTGATCACCTGCTCCGCCTTGTGGTTCACCACCTGGTCCTGGCCACTGAATAGAAACACCCCCACCCCGGACAGGCCCATCTGGAACGCCGCCACCGACGCAAACACCACCGTCGCGACATTGGCCATCTTCTTGTTGTTGTGGCGATCGACCATGGCCCGGCCGGACTTGTTGCTCATGAGCAGCAAGATGCCAGCAGTGAACGGACCCCACAGCAAGGCACCACCTGGGGCCAGTCGGAACAGGAAGAAAAACAACCCCATTGAGGCTGTGCAATCAATCCAGGAGCTCAAGGTCAGCAGGACAGCCGTAATCCTGGAGCTACCCCGCAGGGACTCACTGACCGCATGCTTACCACGCACATCCTCCGGCAGTACGCCGACCAGGCCGTACACCTTTTTCCACGGCTTCTCCTGCTTCTGTACCGTGGTGGGCTGAAGGAAGTGGTGTTCACTGGCCTGCGACACAAGGTCCTGGCTGGATCCATGGGACTCCAGATACTGAACCAAAGCTAGGGCGCTCTCGGAGGCGAGATCATTCTCCAGGCTGCCGTTGCCTTGCCCATAAATAGTGTATTTCTGCTCAATCGAGCCACTGCCGGCCTGTAGGCCGGTAAAACGCTCCGCAAGGACTTCGGCCTGGTGAGCCGCCTGATCCGAGCGAGCATTGTTGGTGCCGAGGTTGATGTGGTTGGAAGCAGTCATGGGGTGGACCTGGTTGAGTGACCAAGCCAGTGTCAACACGGGGAGCATTGATGTGCGGGCATTTCATGCGAAGCACCGATCCTCAATTTCATGCGTTCAACCGAGGATGAAAACAACATCCCTTGGCAAGCCCTGTCACAAGCCGGACAACGAGGCTGTGAACAGGCAGCTCTGATGGATCAGAAGAGGAGTGGGATCAAGGATCCATGCTTGGCCGTTAGGCCGCATTGATGCGCAAGTAGGCCGTCACTGCCGTCCAGTCGGGAAAGCGCTCTGACCCGAATAGGATGTGTTCACCAGTGAATCTATCGGCACCATTCTTGGTTCGGTCGTCGACAAGATAATGACCAACATTGAGGTGTTTGTGATGGCTAAGAATCAGGCGTTTGTATGCCGGCTTTCCCAGGTGCATTTTCACCCAAAGCAACTTATCAGACCATGCTGATGGGTTGTCCCATGGTGATGTGGAAAGGATGTAGGTGTCGAAAATTATGGCCAGTTCTTCAAAGGCCTCAACCGCAGTCTCCACAGGCTTCATAAGGCTGAAGATTCCCGGAATGTCATAGAGATGTCCCTCAAACTCCCTCAGCTGTTTTGCTTCGATGAATTGGAAAGCGGATGGGAAATCAACAAGCACGTTGTCGAGATCGATGTAGAGCGTCTTTGCCATGGCGAAGAGGGGTTGTGATGTGGCCTTGCCTGCAGCCTCCGCGGCTCGGCCAGGAGGTGATTCAACAGTATGTATTAGGAGCCCTATTCATGGTTGCCACCTGCTGCTATGGGGGGGGGTAGAGGGACCTGGTCAGCTTGCTCACTGACCGCGGCCAGCTAGATTCAGCATCCATCTCTGCACCTGTGCGTCTCGTTGTGGCAGCGTTGGCTACGACCTACGGCCCTCTGAAATCCATGCGAGCCCACTGGTAGCCGATCGCCTCCAACTGCGCACAGGAAAGAATGGCTCCTTCTGGAGGCCGCTGTTTCAAGGAGAAGCAAAAGAAAGTATCACCCACCTTGGGCCTGACCGTGATGCGATTCGCGGTGATGGATTGGTTGGTGAGAGTGTTGATTATCTTTGCAGTATCACTATGGCCCACTGCCGAGATGGCACCGTCGGCGATGGCAGTCGCCACTTCTTCGATGGTGGCGGGAGCCATGGACCAGGTTCCCCAACTGCCGCTGGGGATGATGGTGGTAGACATGATGTAGAGCGTCATTGGAGTTGTCCTCTTTTGGGTTGAGCCATTCCGTCAATCAACTAACAGTCTGAGAGATTCTGCCGGCATGGGCTTCTGTTGTAACCAGCAACAGGGCAGATCCTCGTAACCGTTCAGGGGTCGGGACTGCTCAGTGCGAACATTGTCTCTGCTGAACCCTTGACGGCAGCTTTATTCCCGGTTGCATCTCGGGCAGAGACTGCTTGTGATGAGCACACCTCCGGCCGGAATTTCAGAAGCTGACTGGGAGACCTGGCCGGCTGGTGCAAGAGAGCTGATCCTTTCCCAGCATGAGGAGATTGAGCTGCTCCGCAGCCAACTCACCGCCCTGGCGAGCGAGCTGGCCAGCCTGCGGGAGCGGATTGGTCGCAGCTCCCGCAACTCCTCCAAACCTCCCTCCAGTGATGGTCTGGGTTTTAAGCCGCCAGAGCGGCGCAAGGGCAGTGGCCGCAAGCGGGGCGGCCAGCCGGGCCATCCCGGATCGGGGCCGGAGCTGCTGCCGATCGAGCGGGTGGATGAGGTGGTGGAACACCACCCCGATGCCTGCCGCCGCTGTGGCACGTTGCTGCAGGGAGTGGGGGAGGATCCAGATCCCTTGTGCCATCAGGTGATCGAGATCCCGCCGATCACCCCGCTGGTGATCGAGCATCGGCTGCATCGCCTGGTCTGCCCCTGCGGTTCCACCAGCACCTGCGCCTCGTTGCCGGCGGATGTGGAGGCCAGTCACTACGGCCCAAGGCTCAGTGCCCTGGTGGGCTTGCTGGGCAGTGCCTTTCCGTTGAGTTTCAGCAAGACCCAGGCCCTGCTCCAGCAGCTGGTAGGAGTGGAGATGAGCCGCGGCGCGATTGCACGGGTCCGCCAGCGCCTGAGTGCAGCATTGTCGGAACCGATGGACCAGGCGCTGGCGGCGGCCCGTCTGCAGCCGGTGGCCTACGTCGACGAAACTGGCGCTCCCACCGGCAATGCCGACGGCAACAATCCCACTGGAAAGCGGGGCTGGCAGTGGGTCATGGTCACACCGCTGGTGACGGTGTTTCTGCAGGGGCTGAGCCGTTCTACGGCCGCTGCGATTGAGCTGCTCGGCAGTGCCTTTGGCGGGATTGTCGTGAGCGATCGCTTCTCGGCCTACAACCACCTGCCGGTGATGCAAAGGCAGCTGTGTTGGGCGCACCTGATCCGCGATTTAACGGCCATCGCCGAACGCCCGGGCGCCAGCACTGAATTTGGAGCAAAGCTGCTGGGCCTGCAGCAGCAGCTGTTTGACCACTGGCACAACTACAAGCAGGGAAAGATTGACTGGCCCGCCTTGCAGCAAAGCTGCCTGCCGATTCGCCAGGCATTCGAGACCACGCTGCAGCGGGTAGTGGAGCTGGGCTACCAGCGCGGCGAGCGAACGCCGTGGGCCAGCACGGTGCGCACCTGCCAGCAGCTCCAGAAGGTGGCAGGTGGGTTGTGGACCTTCCTAGGAGTTTGCTGAAAAACCAAGCCTGCGCGAAAATGGACCAGCTGCCCAGTCCAGATGCGAGGTCACCGGGAGCGCAGCGGCTCCCTGTTCTCCTACGTGTCGATTGAGGAGCGGATCCCGGCCAGTCATCCGCTGCGGCGGATCCGGAAACTGGCGGATCAGGCCCTCGATCGGCTCAATCCCACCTTTTGCGCGCTCTACGCCGCAGAAGGCCGGCCCTCGGTGCCGCCAGAACAGCTGCTGCTGGCCTCGTTGCTGCAGGCGTTCTACGGGATTCGCTCGGAGCGGCTTTTGCTGGAGCAGCTGCACTACAACCTGCTGTACCGCTGGTTTGTGGGCCTGAGCCCGGATGATCCGATCTGGCACCCCACCACATTCACCAAAAATCGGGAGCGGTTGCTGAACGAGCAGGTCATGGGGCGCTTCCTGGAGAAGCTGATGGGTGCTCCGGAGGTCAAGCCGCTGCTCAGCGACGAACACTTCTCAGTGGATGGCACCCTGCTGCAGGCCTGGGCCTCCCATGCCTCACTGGAGCGGATTGATGGGCAGGACGATCCGCCACCGCCGCCATCCGGTCCTGGCGAGGGGTTTGGCGCTCCAAAGCCCGGCAGGAAGCGGGCCAAGGGTGATTTCCGCGGCGTCAAGCTCAGCAACAAGACCCATCGCTCCGGCAGTGATCCGGATGCGTTGCTGGCCCGCAAGTCCAACGCCCACCCGGCCCAACCGAGCTATCGGGGCCATGTGCTGATGGACAACCGCCATGCGCTGATCGTGGACTGCCGCGTCACCCAAGCAGTGGGTACCGGGGAGCGGGATGCCGCCAAAGCGATGGCGGCTGACATCCCCGGTGCCCACCAAAAAACCATCGGTGCCGACAAGAACTACGACACCAAGGGCTTTGTCGCCGAGATGCGTCGCATCGCCGTGACGCCGCACGTCGCTCAGAACACCGCCCGCTCTGGTGGCTCCGCCATCGATGGCCGCACCACCCGCCACGAGGGCTACGCCAAGTCGATCAATGCCCGCCGCGGCATCGAGAAGGTGTTTGGCTGGATCAAGCAGTGGGGCGGTCTGCGCCAGTTCAAGCTGCGCGGCACCGACAAGCTGAGTGCGGTGTTTGGCCTGCACGTGATCGCCTACAACCTGATCCGGCTGGGCAACCTGCTCAAACCGGCGATGGCGGCGGCATGAACAGGTGGTTGCCCAGAGGTGTGCCAATGAGGCGGCCTCCAGGAAGCCCCAACGGGGCAAAACGCCTGAAATCGGGCGTTCTGAACCGCTGAAACGCATCATTTCAGCCCGAACGGAGCACAATCAGCTCTCTGGAGGGAAAAACGCGGCCTTTCAGGCAGTTTTTCCGCAAACTCCTAGAAATCGAGGGAATCGAGCCCACCAACAACGCCGCAGAGCGTGCCCTGCGGCAGTCGGTGATTCAGCGCAAGATCAGTCAAGGAGTCCAATCCCGCCAAGGTGCGATCTGCCGCAGCCGCCTGCTCACGGTCACCACTACCCTGCGGCAACAGGGGCGGGATGTCTGGGAGTTCCTCGAGCAGGCCTGGATCGCCCATCACCGCGGTGGGGTGATGCCGTCACTGCTGAGCGATCCCTGAGGGAAGAACAACGAGCAAGGAAGAGTCTCTGATCGCTCAGCGGTGAGCGATCAGGCTTGCATTCGTGCGGCCGGGCGTCCCGACCCCTGAACGCATACAGATCCTCGGGCCTCTGCGGGTTGCTCGGGGGTCGCCGATCTGTGGTTGTCGTCACGAGGCCTCTGGACCCATCCAGCCACTCGAGGCCACCCGGCTGTTCTTGGTCGCCTTGAAGTCGTGCCAGAAACGCTCCAAACGGTTGGAGAGGTAGCCGTAGTCGATGTCGCCAGTTTCGCTGCTGCGCATGATGTACAAGTCAATCAGATGCTCCCAGTACTGCTCCTGCGCTTCGCACCTCACCTCCTCATTCCCGGTTTTGAGGAGACTGGCCAGCGTCTGAAACTCCGGGTTGAGGTTGCTGACCTGTGCAGCGGTATAGCCCTCCTTCTGAGCGGCACCACGCCGGCGCTGAACAGAACGCTGGCGCTGGAACCAGACATCGGCGTCCTCCGGCAAGCGTTCGCGGATCCTGGACAGCAGGAGACTGCGTTGTTGCCCACAGGCTGCCTCAAAGGACATCTTGGTCTTATCCGACCGCGCCTGGGTCAGCAGAGAGAAAAAGGCGGCGCTGCTGGTGAGGATGGACAGGCCCATGATCACGTAGCTGAGCAGCAGGTTGTTGCGTGCTCCCTCCGGCGGCCAGATGAAATAGACCACCGCTGCCCCGAAGGCCTCGGTCGCGCTTCTCATGGCCACAGAGCCATTGGGTTCCATCACGAAGTGCTGTTCGAACACCTTGGGCTGCTCCTGGCGCAGGAACGCCACCTTGTTGGGGGTGTTTTGCAGCTTCTTCTCGAGGCTCGCCAGCTCTCTCACCTCGGTGCTCAGCTGGGCCTGAATGGCACCCTCCTTGGCGGCGGCACGGGAACAGATCGGCCAGCGATCCAGGGGCGTCTGCTGCAGCACCCAACGCGGCTTGTTGGTGGGCGCCACCCGGCGATCGTCCCAGCGGCCGAACGTCTCCACCGACAGTTGCTGGTAGGCAGGGTTGCGCGACCCCATAGCCGAAAGACGAGCCGTGTTGGCTTCACAGGCCTTGGCATCGGCATGGAAAGCCGGATTCGTCGGATTCTGCAGTCCTTCGATCAGACGCCGCCGCCGGTCCAGATCGCCATTGATCACCTGCTCCGCCTTGTGGTTCACCACCTGGTCTTGGCCACTGAATAGGAACACCCCCACCCCGGACAGGCCCGTCTGGAACGCCGCCACCGACGCAAATACCACCGTCGCGACATTGGCCATCTTCTTGTTGTTGTGGCGATCGACCATGGCCCGGCCGGACTTGTTGCTCATGAGCAGCAAGATGCCGGCAGTGAACGGACCCCACAGCAAGGCACCACCTGGGGCCAGTCGGAACACGAAGGAAAACAACCCGACCGACGAGGTCAGATCGATCCAGGAGCTCAGGGTCAGCAGGACAGCCGTAATCCTGGAGCTACCCCGCAGGGACTCACTGACCGCATGCTTACCACGCACATCCTCCGGCAGTACGCCGACCAGGCCGTACACCTTTTTCCACGGCTTTTCCTGCTTCTGCACCGTGGTGGGCTGGCGGAAGTAGTGCTGACTGGCCTGCATTACCAGATCCTCGCTGGGGCCATGGGATTCCAGGAACTGCACCAATGCCAGAGCGTTCTCTGATGCGAGGTTGTCTTCTTTCCGATCCCCAGGACCGGGGCTCGCCGCCTGCGGGGGCTGGCCATTGCCGTTGACACCACCTCCCAATCCTGAAGGTGTCTGCCTGGTGGTGGTTGGGGCCTTGCCCAAACCCGAGCCGGCCTTCTGACCATCCAGACTCTTTAACAGGCTTTCTGCCTGACGGCTGGCTTGCTGCGAGCGCCCGTTGAGGTTGCCGAGGTTGATGTTGTTGGAAGCAGTCATGGGGTGGACCTGGTTGAGTGACCAAGCCAGTGTCAACAAGGGGAGCATTGATGTGCGGGTATTTCATGCGAAGCACCGATCCTCGATTTCATGCGTTCAACCGGCGCTTGCGGTTCCTATCAGCGAGCGAGGGGTTCGGCTCGAGTGGCAGCAAGGCTGGAGGGCAACTTCGGCAGTGGATCGAGGCCTTTCTGATCGCGAATTTCAGCAATGGCTTCCTGTACGAACAACCCGCAAGTGGACCACAGCGTCTGCCAACCGATTTAGCCGATCGCCTCAAAGCCATGGGCAAACTGGCTGGCATTGCGGAGCTTGAGGGCCCGTCTCAGATTTTCATCCCGTTGCTTCCAACGCAGGCCAACAGGATGGAGAAGTGCAGCGAGCAGTTCGTAACTCTCCACCAAGCCAAGTTTCAATGGTTGATCAACTCCCTTGCGCTCATGAAGGGATCGGTAGGTAGGTTGCAGGATCTCGGGCAGCCGCTCAGTGGCCACATCGCTTGTATCAATTCCTTCCTCGCCTACATAACCCGCAACTCCCGTACGCAACAACAGCTGTGCCGTGAGCTCCACCGCTCGGTAGAGACGCCCCACCGCATCGTCATAGCGATGCTGAGCAGCACGGCGTTCGGCGTTGCGCAGGAGATCTTCCGCCAGCTCCAGCCCATGGCCGGGCATCGAGGGCCAATCCTCCCCACGGGCCCTGGCATCCACCAATTTGCGGGAGGACACCACCCGCTTGAGCGGTAGCAGAAGGGCCAGAATCGCCGGTTCACGCCCCCTTCCATTGAGGAGCTGCACAGCTGTCCTGTGGTCAAAACGATCCCAGGCGTCGAGGGCCACCATCAGCGTTTCAAGCCGCGTAAGCGTTCGGAACGCCTCGCTTTCGGGCTGCAGACCACGCCGCACACGGCCAATGGCGCCTTCAGCAGCCGCGTAGTCAAAGCGTTGCAACAGGGTGGGGAGCTCCAACGACAACAGCCGGTGGGCATGGATCGCCTCTGTAGGCACGGGGACCGGGAAGCTGTGGCCTGTGATCACGGTCGATCCAGGCACACGCTGCTCAAGGGTGGTGAGCTGCAGGTTCGCCACCGGATCATCGATGGCCGCCATCGCCAGGCCCGCACCCATGGATTTGGTGCCACCGGTGTAGTCCACGGTGAGCCTGCAGCCAGGGTGTTCCTGGCCTAAGCGTTCCAACAACGCACTGGCCTGAACATAGACAGAATCGAGACGATCGAGCTCATTGGATGCCTCAGGGCTACTGCCAGGGCGTCGGTGCTGCAACACCATGACATCACGGTCCGCATCGAAATCGGGCACGGGCACCCGGGCCTGAATGGACCGGATCAGGTCTTGGCTTTCCTGGCTGCAGATAAACACCACCCGGTCGGGCCGCACGCCACGGATGGTCTGGATCGGGCCGTCTGGTTGCTTGCCGATAGACAGCACAAGAATGTGAATCATCCCGCCATGCCCAGCAGCACTTGGGACTCAGGGAGCTGCAGGAGGGCGGTGCCGGGAAGCTGCTGGGGAGGTGGTCCCTGGGAGAAGCCAGGTGAGTGGAGCACTGCATCAACCAGTTGTTCCACCCCATCTTGAAACGAGAGCCATTGAGCCCTCCTCACAGGAATGAGGCCATGTGCCATCAAGGACTGATTGCGCGCGTGCCGCAGCTGGGAGAGCCGATCTCGCTGGCGCAGATACTGCGGAGCAAGTATATTTTTGGTGTCGTTCCGCTCTAACCAGTCGTACAGCTCCTTCAGGCTCCCAGTTGGCACCTGCTCACCCGTCTTTAGGAAACATTGTCCTCGATTCCAGGTACTATTTTCCGTTATTCCCAATTCAAATTGCACGTAACTTTGCCCAAGAAGCTCAAGAGCTCGATAGATTCTGGCCACTGCATCGTCATACAAACCTCGGCTTCCTTTTCTGTCTGCATTGAGAAGAAGATCCTGTACCAGCTCATAGCCCGTTGCGACCCCAATATCAATGGATGATGTCTTGAGCCACGAGCGGGATACCCACACCCGCTCCCACCACTCGATCAGCTCAGGAAAGCAGGTGGCCAGTGTGGTTCGCTTGGCACGCACAAGAGCATCGTTCCAACGAAATCGCTCCCAGGTATCCATGATGTTCAGGCTCTCCAGCAACTGATCTGCAGCATCCGCCGCCCATGGAGGCAAGGATTCACCGAGACTCGTGCGCAGAATACCTATCGAGAGTGCTGCCTGATCGTAGGCATGGACGGCCAGCAGTTCAGGCAATCGCTCCTGAAGCACTCGGACTGCGCGAAGGGGGCCGATGTCGATCGCTCGCGTGCCTTCACTTTGATTGGTGACCTTGGAAAGATTGTCCCGTGGTCCCGTCACTAGGCTTAGCTCCGCATCAAGCTCCACGCAGGCCATCACCAGTGCCGTGCTCATTGTTTTGGTGCCTCCGGTGTAGTCGCCTATCAGGTGATGCCGGCCGCCAGATTCCTGAAGGTTCCGGCAGGCGCTGCGGATTCGCCTATAGCAATCACCCAGGTTGTCCGGATCAGGGATACCGATCAGATGTCGGTCCGGATCAAAACGCTCCTGCAAACCCAGCTGCACAACCAGATTCTTCCGGATCTCCACCACACCATTGGGGAGTTCATGCCTGCAGGGTATGCCTTCTCCTATCACCTGATCCAGGCTCGGCCTCAGGGTGGGCTTCACGCTGGGGATGAAGATTACCTCGTCGGGGTTGTGATTGCGAACCGTGTGAAGAACCGGTTCAGGACTCCCTCCCACAGTTACCAGCAGCATCTTGCTCATGGATTGGTGAATGGGATGCGGTGGAAATCGGCCCAGACGCCCTCAATCAGCTGTCGCAGCAAAGTGAGGCCGAGGCAATGGTGCGCGGAGCAGCCAAAAAATCAACCGATTCCAGAGAACACTCACGCCAGTCGATAATAGAATCGAGTGCTGCAAGTGGCTGTTCACAGGCGAGTAGCTGCATCATAGGAGCAGAACCTTACATTTAGTGTAACACACCTAGGGTGAGGCTAGAGGCGCTTTTACGTCCAGACCAACTTGCGCAAAAACTGCCGGAACAGCTACAAAAATGCAAATTATTGCAAAAAATACCTAGACGCCGCTCGCATCAATATCAATCACCCGCATCCATGCGCGTTGCACCACCCCGGTTTGCTGTCGGCTTTCTGCTTGGCGGATTGGTGGCGGCTAGCCCTGTGCGGCCGTTGGCCGCACAGCTGGATCCGACCCGGGTGCCCGGCATCGTGCCGTCAGATCGGGGCTTCGCGGTGAGCTATCTGCGGCAGGCGCCCTCAGGCTGGAGCTCACTCACACCCTGGGGAGAGGCGATCACCACGGGCGGCAGCGAGGGCTTCGTATATCTCCGGAACTGACGTACCATCTATTTGGTGGACGGCCAGCGCCGAACCGTGACCGATGGCTTGGCGGACATCGGTGGGGGTTATTAACGCTTCAACCCCTGGTATAATTCAACATAAGGTCGTCAATGGCGCCCTACGCCTACCCATCAGCCCGGAACGGGCGACCTCTGGTGGCTCACCCGTCGACCTTTGATCAGCGGGTCGGCCCAGTGAAAAGACACGGTGGAGGTGCGCTTCAGCACCGGTGTGCTGGTGTCGATCGGCTGGGACTATTTGATCAACCCAACAGCGCCCTACGCGGGCGAAATGGTGAACAACCGCTACCTGGGTCGTTCCGCGAGGTATGACCATAACGGAGGCGATCAGGTGATCGTGTTTCGCTGATGGCGCTCGCACACCACTCCCCACAAACCTTCCCACGCTCCTGGAGATGAGTATGCAACTAAATGATGTGCGCCAATCCTGCTTTTCAGCAGCCACGAAGTCACAGATGCTACTGGACTTGTGGAGTCAGCTTTATTACCAGGCCGACAGGCCTGAGAGCTCCGAGCACGACGTGGAAGAACTAAATGTGTACTTCAAGTACTATCGGGTACTGGGTATCGTTGAGAATCTAGATCGCATGGGTCAGAGAATCAGCCCAGAAATAGCCAAAGAGAAGGAGCTTTACCTCTATCGCAGTTTTCCCTTCACCGCCTGGCTGATCGGAGGCCGCTTCAATCAACCCCTGGATGATCCGGAGATGATCGTTCAGATGGATGACTTCAGTGTGGAAATCCTCCTGGACCCCGCAATACCGCCGCATCATTATGTCACCGACAAGCGCTTCGGAAGGTGGTGGGTGTATCCACGCAATCTCATCAACGATCAGAAGCCTCCAGAGCCCATCACTGAGGACTTTCTGATGAACCTCATGCCAAGTCCTGTGATGTTTGATCCAGATACCTTGCTGAGCATCCTGGCAGCCAGTAGCTGCGCAAAGTGGCTGTCCCGTGAAACGGATTACTGGTTGATGATGGAGATCGAAAACAATGCCATCAACCCCAGGCCACGGATCTCTTGGTGAGCGGCAAGTGCTCCCGCTATTCGGACGGCGGCACTGGGTACGCATCAATCGATCAAACTACTTGAGGAGGTGTCACTAACAGCCGCCCCCCCCCCATAACATCATGCCTGGCTAGACGCGAGTGCTGGGCCCAGCACGAATGGCCAGTGCCGGCATTCCCCTCATGTGCGCAGCCCGCGACGAAAATCATCCAGCAGGCCATCGAGATCCTGGATATTGAGGGTGTTGATCCACTCCTGGATATCGCTGATCAGGAAGGCCTTTTCATCCGTCGGGTCGTCGTAGCGGGGCTGGATCTGGCGCTCAAACCACTGCTGTGATTCGGCCACAACATCGGGTAGCCCGAGGCCATGGGCCAAGGCCTCGAACGGTTCCTCGTCCATGACGGCCACACCGAAGTCGATGATGTGGGGCTTGAGTTGGCAGCCACTCGAATCAGTGCCGACCACCACATTGCGGACGTGCAGGTCTCCCTGCAACACTCCAGCCGCCCACACGGCCCGTATGCCTTTGCTGACGCCTTGGAAGATCTCTGCCCACACATCCCTGGAGATTGGGGTGCGGCTGTGAAACTCAAGCCAATCCTGTAGGGTGCCGCCGTTGTTGATTTTCTCCATCTGGAAGCTCAAGGGGTAGCCGTAGAGCCCCTCATCCACGTTGATCAGCGGCACCATACCGGTGCTGCGCAGATGTTCGGTGATGATGAACTCCCTGGCCACCAGCGGTAGCTCGTCGCGGCGGTCGGATTTCTCCACCACGCCGTCGTCAAGCTCCCGCACCACCGCCATGGTGCCCCGGCCGGCTCGGCTGGCAAAGCTACCAGCCTGGCTTACTTGTTGATAGATCTCCAGCGTGACGGGCAATGAACTCAGGGGAGTGATGTAGGCATTGTAACGTTAGGATCAATCAATCCAACGTTTAAGCGCGTCCACCCAGAGTCAAGCAGCGCTTGGGCTGGAGATCTGATCGTTGATTAGCAGCCCATTTTTTAATTCTCCAAATCTGAACTGGATTCAGCGTATTGATTTCCTGCAACACGCACTGGTTTCTCGTGGGATTGAGCAACACATCAGGGCTGGCTGCCCGTAGGGCGTTGGCCATGGCCATGAACGTGGCAATCCTGATGTCGACCTCACCAATGCCCCATGCGCTCCCTTTATCTCCTGCGCCCCCACGGCACCGCCGGCATCGAGGGCGAGCAGCTGGTGGTGAGCAGCGGCGAGCAGGAGCTCGACCGCATGTCCCTGCCCCTGCTCGACCAGATCCTGGTGCTGGGCCACTTACAGCTCACCACCCAACTGATCCGCGCCTGCCTGCGGCGCGGCATTCCGATCGCCTACCTAACCAGCGGTGGCCAGTGCCTGGGACGCCTGCAGCCCTTGGAGAGCGGCTACCGGCACCGGTCCCGCCGTCAGGCGGAGCTGTCCGCGGCCCAGAGGCTGGCGGTGGCCCGCAGGTTGGTGGCTGGCAAGATCGCCAATAGCCGGGTGGTGCTGCAGCGGTTCACGCGCCGAGGCGGCCGGCCTGCTGTGGAATCCGCGTTGCGGCGGCTGGCTCAGCTGCAGGCGCTCACGGCGAAGGCACCCTGCTCCAACCATCTGCGGGGGCTGGAGGGAGCTGCAGCAGCTCTCTACTTCCGCAGCTTCGGCAACCTGCTGGAAGGAGATGGTTTCGGCTTCGCGGTACGCAGCCGGCGGCCGCCAGGCACCCCATTCGATGCCCTCTGCGGTTTCGGCTATGGGGTGCTGTGGAATGCGCTGCTGCTGCGAGTGGAGCTGCGTGGGCTTGATCCTTATGTCGGTGTGCTGCATGTGGGCTCGGCTCGCCATGCAGCGTTGGTGTCGGATTTGATCGAACCGCTGCGGACCTACCTGGTTGATCCCTTCCACGGACAACTGATTCGCAGCGGTCAGTTGCGGGCCGAGGAGCACTTCGAGCCCAACGCTGGCGGTGTGTACCTCTCCGAGACCGGCCGGCGCCTGTGGCTGCAGGCCTGGTCGGCCTTCATGGCCGAGCCGATCATCCTCTGTGATGGCAACACCGGGCCGCGTTGGGAAGTGCTCGATCAGCTGGTACAGAGCTTCGCCCGTTTCGTGGACGATCCCGAGCAACCCCTGCTGGTGCCCCTGAGGCGATGAACCAGGAGCAACTCTGGGTGATCGCCTACGACAGCCCCAGCAACAAGCGACGCCGCAAGCTGGCCAAGTTGCTGGAGGGCTATGGGGTGCGCATGCAGTGGAGCGTGTTCGAGTGCCGGCTGCGGCCCCACCAGATGCAGCGCCTCAGGCATGGCCTGGAGCGCATCGCCGAGCCGGCCGACAGCATCAGGCTCTGGTCGCTGCCGCAGCGGGCTGTGGCAGCTGAGCAGATGGGCCGGGATGTGGAGGTGACGGTCTGGCAGGACAAGGTGATCTGACCAGGTTCCCGAGCGTTGTCTCGCGGTGTCGCTCTGGGGGTGCGCGTAGGACCTTCAGTGCAGAACGACTGGCTTCAGAGGCTTGGTCCCTTTCGATCCGCCGCGCACCCCCCGGCGATCGGCCGAAACCCCAGTGTTTGTGTCCTCCTGCGCGCTGCCCTGCGGCGCAGGGGATCTCAGCGTTTTCCACAGGCTTGACGCCACGGCCAGCCGCGGCCAAAGTAGGGAGGTGCGCAAACGGTCTCCGGATCGCCTGCCGCGCAGGCCCTCTCGGGGGCCGCTGTCACCACTCGTTGGTGACACCTATTGATTGGAAACGCCGCCATCATGAGGAGAAGACTATTTTTCATCTTCCGGTCACCACTCGTTGGTGACACCTATTGATTGGAAACGCCCCCATCATGAGGAGAAGACTATTTTTCATCTTCCGGTCACCACTCGTTGGTGACACCTATTGATTGGAAACTAGCCTCCTTCGAAACCGTAGCCACCATGGGCCCCCGGTCACCACTCGTTGGTGACACCTATTGATTGGAAACTGGGCTCACAAGGGATTCATAAGCACTTAAGGGAACCTCGAAAAACCAAGAATCATACACCTACAGAAGCTTACAAAAAAACGCCTTGCGGCGCCAAATGGTCTAATAAATTGTACATCAAAATGACTGAATTGACTCAGGCGGCTACGTACTAATTATTACTCATGCGAGTGCAAGCCCACGATCCGCTCTTAGAAGATATCGCAGGAAGTTGAATGTCAGGTTCTTGAGAAGCACCGCCAGCTTTCGGGGTCGCTTACTGCAAGGGGTGTCGTAAGCCACCACCCACCGCATCACTCCACCCTCCTCAGCGTCGCTGTGGCACCGTGAGACCGCTGGCGGGGTCGTACACAAAGCGCACATAGGAGCGCACCAGCGCATCGAGCAATTCCCAGCGTGGTCCGCAGCGATCGTTCGCCAGTTGCACCTCCTCCGCCATATGCACCGCCCATGCCCCCATCCATTGGCGGCGCGTGACCGCGTTGAGAAAGACACCTCCTTTGCGCCGTTCAAATCCCGCCTCCGCGTTGATGCGGCCGGTGCGGATCATCCACACATTGAACGGGTCCACCAGCAGCGTTCGGAAAGGCTCAATCAGGTCTGAAACCAGTGCGGGGTGGCGTGCGGATCCCACATGCAGCACACCCTCGTAGGGGTCGAGGCCATGCAGCTCCAGCCGCGTTTGCATCGAGCTCGCCAGCACGCCATAGCCATAACTGCTGAGCGCATCGAACGGACTCGTTGGCGGCCGGAATTGTCGCCCCATCACTGGAAACCCGCTTTCTGCTAACAGCAGGCCCAGGGCCTGCTGTTATTCCAGCGCCGCATTGCCCTCCAGCCCCTGGATCCGCTCGGGCGGGTCACTGTTGCTCAGCTTGTTCAACAGCCAACTGAGCCTCTCCAGCGAGGCATTGATTTCCTGGCGGCGCTGGCGGCGAGTTAGCCGCAGCAAAAGCACCCGCCCATTGGCAATCTTGCCGCGGATCAGGCTCACCGCCGCCGTCTGACGCTCCTGCGTGCTGAGCATCTGCTGATGGCGCATCCGATGGCGATAGCCCTTGTCGATCGGCAGAAGACGCCCCTGGCACCAGCCAGACGAACTGAAATAGGCAATGCTCACCTGCCGCTCAAGGCAAGCGCGGATCAAGGGGGTGGTGAGCTGCAGGTTGCCATGCACCAGAATCTGATCGAGCTGAGGTAACGGAACCCTCTCCAGCTCTTCTTCGCCTTCGCGAACCACAACCTGTTCGCCCTCAAGGCCCACCTGGCCATGGCTGCGCAGCAGGTACAAACTTCTCATGGGTGCCTCCTGATCACTGAATCACACTCTTTCCGCGGTGTTATGGCAGAGCTCCATGCGCGGAACCTATGCATCTTGGGCGGATCGCCCGTCCAACAGCAGTTGCCTTGTGCGAACAACAGGACTTTGGCCTTGTTTTGCAAAAAGTGGGTCGCTGTCGCCCCAGGCTCGCATCAATTCGAGTGCTCACAGCAGGTGCGACCTGATGGTGCTCAGCCCACCAGGGATCCCAGATGCCGCTCATCGCGATGACTCTGGTGCGTTTCCGTGAATCGCATGAAAAGGATGACAGCAGGGGCCATAGCGCCCACAGTGACTCCGTAACCCACTAGCTGATCGTGCTTGTCCGCCCCAAAGCAATGCATCATGAAACGATGCAGTTCCTGCATAGGCCTGGGCTTCAACGTTCACCAGTATTTCTTGAAGCGTGTCAGCGGCGGCCAGAAAAGCCTTCTTGCCGCTACCAATAGGAGATGACCTACACAGCCGTCACCTTCGCGCCGGTGCAATCGTTCATCCAGGCGTCGCGGAAATTGCGGGATCTCTACGGCAGCTCCCTGCTCCTCTCTCACCTCGCCCGTGCCCTGGCGGACGACGCCCAGGGCCGCGGCCTCACTGTGATCAGTCCAGCCGAGGTGAGCAGTTCCCGCGGCGTGCCCAACGTGCTGGTGATCAAGGGCGACTACCGCAAGGGCCATGCTCGTGACACTTTGCTGGCCACCTGGAAGCAGCTGCTCCAGGAATGCCGCAGCTGGCTGGAGTGCAACCTGGCGGGTACCGCCCTGGAGCCGCTCGATTGGGAACGCAGCTGGGGAACGAGCTGGAAGGCCTGCGGTCAGCACAGTTGGGAGGTGTTCCATGGGGAGGGCGCCACGATCCAGGACGCCCGCCGCGCTCTGGCGGTGAACAAGCTGCAGCGCGACTGGAGCGCTCCCAACTGGACCGGAGAGAGCTCCACCCTCTCCTCGGCAGAAGCGGTGGTGCGCCCGGGAATGGGCCTGGTGCTCGACCCCCGCGAGCTCGATCCAGGCGCAGCCCGCGAAGAGACCCGCGCCTTTCTCGTGGTTCTGCGAGACAAGCTCGGCGAGGCCTTCGCTGGCGAGAACGAGGAGCTGTCGCTCAGCGAGCTGGTGAAGCGGTTGGTCACCTATGCCGATGTGGCCACTCGTGCTTTCGCCACCGCTGCCGACCCCACCCCGAACGTCACCGAACTGATCCCGGAGCGTTTCGCTCTCCTCAGTACCCGCGGGTCAGAGGAAGACAAGCCTGAATCAATCATCTGGTTCATGGCCGACGGAGATGGCATCGGCGACCATCTCCAGAGCCTCGGAACACGGCTGGGAGAAGAGCAGGCCCTGCAGTCGTTCAGCCGGCAGATGCGCCAATGGGCCGCCGGTCTTTACCAGAAGGTGCCACGACTCCTGAATAACAAGGCGATGGTGGTCTATGCAGGTGGGGACGATGTGTTCGGCGCCCTGCACGAAAGCAGTCCCGGTATGGGAGATCTGGTGCGAGCGGATCTGTGGCAATGGCTGAGGATATTTCCGGAGCTCTGGCAAGGCTGCGGCCAGCCTGCTCTCACGGTGTCGATGGGGCTGGTGTGGGCGGATTCCTCCGTACCCCAGCGGGAGGCACTGCAACATGCCCGCGATGCGGAAGCCAGCGCCAAGTTCCGCGGCAAGAACCGCTTTGCGCTGCGCCTTCTCTATGCCAGTGGCAACCACCTGGAGTGGACCTGCCCGTGGGAGTGGCTCACTCCGATCCTTGAACACTACCGCGATCGGGAGGGCCGCACGTTGCAGACCTCTCGAGATGGCAAGCCACCAAGCTGGCGCCATCTGGCCGACGATTTGGCCTGGCTGCGCGGTCGTCGCGCAATCGGTGACGGCAGCACCGGAGCCACTGCCATCGCTGAGACGCTGCTGCTTGCCTACTTCCCCGATTGGAAGCTGCCGGCGCCTCCTGAGCCCGAGCGCTCCCTCGACCAATGGCTCCTGGATCTTGGCCGGGTGATGGCCGGCCTGGAGAAAAGCAAGGGCGGCAAGCTTCAGGAGGTCAGCGCATGACAGCCATTCCCTTCCAGCATCTGATCTTGCTGGAGCCCCTCGGCCTGCTCTACGGCTCAAGCGGCCGGATGCTTTCGCCCCAGGCCCTCACCGGCCGTGCCGCCGAACACTTCCCACCCGATTCACCGGCGCTCGCTGGCCTGCTCGCCGGCCAGCTGGAGTCCGGCAGTCTGCGCGAACTTTTCACCGCTGGGCCGTTCTGGTTCGATTCTACAAGCGATCAGCTGATGTTGCCTGCGCCGTTAACCCTTTTGCAGGAGCGGGATGCCGAGCAGAAGCGCCAGAGCCGCCGGCGCCTGGCCTGGCGGGAGGGTGATGGTGCGTTGAGCCCGGCGGGCTGGTCCCCCCGTGATGGTGAGGATCCTCCGCGCAAGGCCCCCACCGGTGGCTGGGTTGCCCTGGCTCACTGGCCCCGGTTGATAGAAGACGTGGCGGTGCCGATCCACGAGAACCCCTGGCAAGCGCTACCGCACCTGCATCCGCGTCTACGCGACGACGAACGCGTCAGCGACGGCGATGGGGCCCTGTTTCTGGAATACGGGATCGCCCTGAAGGCTGGGGCCTGCCTCGCTTACCTGAGCAGCCACCAGGTGCCCGATGGCCTCTACCGCTTCGGAGGAGAAGGCCACCTCGTGGAGCTGCGAAGCAGCCCCCTGCCGTCGGAGCTACTTCGCTTGCTGCAACTGCCGCTCACGCCTCCCTTCGCGCTGATCACCCCTGGCCTGTGGGGCGGGCCGAAGCTGTCGCTGCGCGAACCGCTCGACACCACCTCAAGGCAGGGCGTGCATCCCTGGCACCGGAACGGCCAGCCCCCGGGGATTCTCACCGACAAGCCAAGGCCCTGGCGCCATCGCCTCGGTGCTGGCACGACCCGGGCTGATGGCACGCAGCCGGGCCGCCGGCGCCTCTCGCGTGGCCGCTGGGCCGTGCCCGCTGGCACCTGCTACTTGGTAACCGGAGAGCCGCTGCCGCCATGGGCGGTCTGGCCCGAAAGCTGGTTCCCGAGGGAGGGCTTCAGCTTCCGCCAGCTGGGCACCGCCCTGGCCCTGCCGCTCAAGGCTCCACCCCCCGGCTGAGCGTCACCAAGCAGTTCTCCCAGGCCTGCCACCACCCGCCGATCTTCCGCTCCTGCTTCCACGATGTACAAACGCCGATACGGCTTGATCCGCACCCTCGCCCCCCTGCATGTCGGCGCCTCCGCTGGCGAAGAGGCAGGCAACCTCAACCTGATTTTCCGCGACGCCTTCAGCCGCACCGGGATCATCCCAGGCAGCTCGATCCGTGGGCGGTTTCGAGCAGAGATGCGCCGCCAGGACAACAGCTCCTGTGAGGACTGGTATGGCAGTGCCGCTGGCAGCAGCGAGATCAGCGAAGCCAGGGTGAAATTCGAATACGCCTCGCTGGTGTGGCTGCCGGTGTTCTGCCCCGGCCAGCCGGTGGTGTGGGTGAGCTGCCCCCGCTTGCTGCGTCGTTACGCGTCAATCGTGGATGCCACCCTCACCCGCCGGATCCCCACGCCTTACAGCTGCAGCCCCAATCTTCGCGGCCGACAGGGGGACAAGGGGATAACCCTGTTCTTCAATCTCGGCTTCATGGAAGTAACTCCCGTGGATGGGCTCGCTGAACTGATCCCGGCCACCTTGGAGGACGAAATCCCAGCGGATCGGCTGGTAGTGGTGGATGACGCTGACATCGGCCTGATTCACGACATGGCCCTGTATCGGCAAAGCCGGGTGAAACTTGCCGACACCGAGAAGAAGGTCGATGGCGGTGCCTTCTTCAACGTGGAGGCATTGCCAGAGGGCAGTGTGCTGGTGTTCCCCTTGGCGATTAAACCTGAAGGTGCTGCTGACTGGAAGCCATTCGGCAGCACCGACAGTCAAGAGCTCTATTTCGGCGGCCTGGAGAGTGTGGGTTTCGGACGTTGTGACGTCACCCTCGCCTCCCCCTCTACCCAAGAGGCGGGCTGATGGGTTGGCATCCCTACAACCTGGATCACCTGGCCCAGGAAATCGTGCTCAAGGCGCGTCATCGCGATCCCGGCAGCCTCAATCAGTCGCACAAGATGCGCGCCAGTTGTGCCTATGGCCTAGAGCGCTTCTGGGGTGAACATCTGCGGCTCAAAGATAAAGAACCCGAGAAGGCTGCATTTGTGGGCGATGTCTGGAAGGCGCTCGTGGGCACCCTCAAGCAGGGAGGCGTGACACTACCGGCCACGCTGCTGTCCAGCTCAGACGCGGAAGCGACGATTCAGGGCGTGGCTGCACAGATCTGGAGCCTCAAACCTCAGGAGCAGCAGGTGGCTCTGGCGGTACTCAGAGCCTTGTGTGATGCCGTTGTGTGGTGGACCCAGCGGCTTAAGGCCGGTGTAACCGGAGACAACTGATGGGCAGGAAAGGCAAGAGACCCAGATTTCCAGGCGGTGCGGGTGGCCCGAACCAAAAACCTAAGCCGCCAAGCCAGGTGCAGCCACCCCCTAGTTCTCGTGCTGCAGCAGCTGTTGCAGGCCCTGTAACCTCGCCCCCCCTATCGGGGGGCCGCCCGGCAACACCGTTGCTGGATTCCATTTCCAAGGCTGATCAGGTTGCAGTGATTCAGCCGGTGGCTGCGGGCGATGCTGCTCGTGTACCGATGGAGTACCGGGCCCAGTTGCCGGGGCGCTGCCAGCGGCAGTACATCAACAAACCCAAGGACGCACCACCTGGCTGGCGTGCCCCGATTCAGGAGTGGATTGATCAGTGGGTGGAGCGCGTTGATCGAACGTCGCCCTTCACAACTGCAGGCCTTCACATCACAGAAGCCCAGATCGACTGGAGACTGATCAGTAACAGCGGTGTTGATGAAGGAGTGATCCGCCCTGTGATTGGGGCCGGTGGCTGGCCTCTTATTCCTGGCAGCGGAATCAAGGGGTTGTTCCGCCGCGCCTGCCCTTCAGCGCAACTTGAGCGCTGGTGCGGCAGCCCATGTGCCCCGGGGGAGCTGAGTCCAGGAATCCTGCGCTTTCATGGCGCCTGGCCTGTCGACGCAGGCTGGATGGGTGGCCTGCTCGATGTGGCTCACCCGCAACAGAATTGGCAGCTGGGCTTCAACAACGGCCACGAAAGCCATTCAGCCTTTGGCGTGGTCAGTCTCCACAGACCCAAGCTTCAGATCGCGCTCAGCTGCACTGATCCCGCTATTTCAGAAGCCGAATGGCAGGACATTGTAGCCACGCTGCGCACAGCCCTACAGCAGGGCATCGGCGGGCGCACTTGTGTGGGCTACGGCAGCAGCGGCACAATCAGCTGCACTGATCCCGCTATTTCAGAAGCCGAATGGCAGGACATTGTAGCCACGCTGCGCACAGCCCTACAGCAGGGCATCGGCGGGCGCACTTGTGTGGGCTACGGCAGCAGCGGCACAATCAGCGGTGATCTGCTTTTTCAATGCGAGCTGGCTGGCCAGGGGCCTGCCGCCAAGTTGCTCGATGGCACCGCCGAATTTCGCCCCACAATGTTTCGTGCGGCCATCCGTGGCATGGCCCTGCGTCTCTTTGGTGGGCTCTGCGATGACGTCACCGCACGTCAGGTGGTGGGGCGCCTGTTCGGCTCACTCAGCCGGGAGGAAGGGCAGAACGTGGGCCTGCTCGCTACCGCCTACACCGATGCCAACACTGAACTTGGCTCCTACGGAAGGGGGAGCTGGCAGCAGCCGACCTACGCCACCACTGGGCGCCTGCAGTGGCGCCTGATGCGACGCTTTCGTAATAACGAAAGCGAAACGCTGCTGACGGATCTGCTTGCAGCCCTGCACGGCCTCACCATGAGCCTGGGTGGATTTGGGAAAGGCTGGAGGCGGCCAGATCACAGCATCTTCTACAGCTCATACGGCAAAACGCCAATCGGTTGCCACTGGCAATGGTCAGCTCCTGAACAACTGCCCACTTGGGTTCATGTGCAGTCCTCCGCTGATCTGACGCAACTGCTGCAGCATGCCCGTGATCTGTCACGCCGATGGCTGGAGGCCACCGGTGTTCGCTCTGGCGGTCCGGCCCGCTGGCGGGAAGTGCTTCATCCCCAGACCATGCGGATCTGGGCCCGTCGGGCCAGTGACCCAGATAACGCTGAAGCCATTCTCTGGTTTCACAGGGATCTCAAAGGCACTGCCCTGGGTGGCAAGGTGAACCAGGTTGGGCGCCTCTGGAACCGCCTCCTGCCCCTGCTGGATGGACAGGGCTCAGGCTCTGCACCAGCTAATGCTCACCAGGCATCACCCATGGCCAGGCCAGCGGCCAATCCATTCACACGTCCCTCCGCAATGGCCCGGCCGACAGCGATGGCCCGCCCAGGGGCATCCAGGCAACTGCCGCCAGTTCCGCAGGGAGCTGTGTCGATTGCCGTACATCCCGGGCCCTTCCTTGAATCGCTTGTGCTGTTCCCTGAGCAGCGTGAATCAGCTGCCTTCATCAAGCAGATGGAGGAAGGCAACGGCGCGGAAGCCGGCTTCCGGCCGGTGACCTTCTGAGCCAAGCATGACCCGCGTGCTCCTGGTCACAGTGGGCGGCAGCCCCGAGCCGATTCTTCAGGCTTATCGCGCCCACCAACCGGACGAACTGATCTTC
The DNA here is from genome assembly GCF_015840335.1 of Synechococcus sp. CBW1108. Taxonomy (NCBI): domain Bacteria; kingdom Bacillati; phylum Cyanobacteriota; class Cyanophyceae; order Synechococcales; family Synechococcaceae; genus Synechococcus; species Synechococcus sp. CBW1108. The sequence continues at coordinate 3,145,711 of NZ_CP060395.1, read as the reverse complement.
ATCTGCAGCGGCCCACCCTGCCAGGCGCCCGGCCTGGAGCAGGTGATCGGGATAGGCAGCCCCTGCCTCCATCAAGGCGTCGATGACCTACAGGAAAGCAGACCCAATCTGGTGGTACAGCTTGGCCTGCAGGGTTTCCGGCCCGACCTGCAGATCGTTGTCCTGCCAGACCCGGATGACCTGACTGCGATATATCAACAGCTCCAGACCTTCTGCCGCAGCCTTGTGGCCCGCTTCAGCAATCTGGAGCTGATCGGTGATTACAGCGGGGGTACCAAATCGATGAGTGCTGCGCTGGCGATGGCCCTTGTGGATCAAGGGGCAGCCTTGAGCCTGGTGCAGGGAGAGCGCTCAAACCTGGTGCGCATCGAGCGCAGTGCAGGCACCCGCACCATGCCTGCTGGGGTGCTGCGCCTCAACCGCCTGCTGAAGGATCAACTGCCCCACCTGCTTCAGGGTCACTTTTACGACCGTGCCGGATTGGTGCTGCGCGAGTTGCGCGTCCTCCACCAAGACAGTTTTGATGACACCGATCTGGAGGCGATCACAGAGCTGGAATCCTGCCTGGAGGTGTTGATGCTGTGGGATCAATTCCGTTGGCAAACGGCGCTTGATCGTTCTGCTCACTGCCAGCTCAGCAGCCACTGCCCGGAGTTGATCGCCTGGTGGCAGCGGGTAGCGAAGGCTCGCCAATGGCTAGAGGATGGCAAACCTCAGCAAGGAGTGACGGGCTATGAGCTGATTCAGGATCTCCTCCTCAACGCCGCACGACGCGGCAGTCGTGGTTGGTGTGATGATGCCGTTGCACGCCTCTATCGAGCTCTGGAGTTATTAGCTCAGACCTATATCCAGCTGGAGAAGGAGTTTGATCACCGCAGCTTCTGGGATGATGACCAGATTCGTCGGGATTGCCGTAACTGGTCGATTCGTAGAGGTGTGGGAGGGCTCTATTGGTGGCTCAGACAAACGGAAGGCGATCAGGGACTGGGGGGGTCAGCTGGAAAGCAGTGGTATGAACTGCGAGAGCTGCTGAATGCGCGCAATCAATCCCTCCTGGGCCACGGCTTGCGGCCGGTGCAACAGTCCGAGTGGCAAAGCCTGCAGGAGCGTGTCAACAATTTGGTGACAATCACCCTCCATGAGGCGGGCTGCCAGCAGGGCCCCCTTCCTCAACAGCTTCCGGGCATCACCCTGCTGGAGTTGCCTGCTGCTCAGCACTTTCTCTCTGTCTCACGATGACCCACATTCTGATCGTCAGCTTAGGCAACAGTCCGGAGCCGATAGTGAACTGCATCAATAGCCTGCGCCCAGATCGAGTAATCTTCTTTTGCTCAGAATTGAGCAGGGAAAACGTTTCAGCAGTACTTGACAGGGTTCCACTACCTGATTACCAGGAAGCAGCGGATGTTGTCGTCTTGCAGCAGAGGCTTCACCGCAAGCAGAGCGATGATGTCATCAATGAACTCGACAAATTGGACCGTGTCTACATCCGTGCTTGCGAATTAATTTCCGCGGTGCGCATTCAGCACCCTGGCTGCAACATCACTGTCGATTACACCGGAGGCACCAAAACCATGACCACTGGACTGGCAATGGCAGCAATCGATGATGGTATTGCTCAGCTGAGTGTGACCATCACAGACCGTTCAAGCCAGATGGCACATGAATCGGGCTACAGCGTACCAGTCCTGGTCAGCACAGCTGTGATCCAATCTCGCCGGCTATTCGAGCAGGATCTTCCATCTTTGCTCAAGCGTTTTGATTACGAAGCAGCCCGCCAGGCTGTTCGTCGGATTTTACAGCTGCCCTCCCAGGACATGGAATCAAGTCTCCAGCTACGACGGCTAGAAGACCTCCTGGTGGTGGCCGATGCCTGGGACCGTTTTGACCATCGCAGGGCCTTGGAGGTGCTTGAGCGAATGGGTGATCGCAGCCTGGATCAACGCCTGTTATTTCCACTCAAGCGCGTGGTCGGCTCCAGGCGAATACTTGACACGGTTGCCGAGATTGAAAAGTGGTCTTACATGCCAGGTCACAACCTAGAAGCTGTGGAAGACCTGTTGCGCAATGCCGAACGCCGTGCCGCCCAGGATCGCTACGACGACGCGGTTGGTCGCTTATATCGGGCCATGGAGCTAACAGCACAAATTCTGCTCAAGAAAACAGCAGATATTGACACGGCAGATGTGGATATTAAGAAGCTTCCCGAGCACATTCAAGAGGTCTACCGGAGCAAGAAACAGGCCAGTGCAGATAGCGATAAACTCAAGCTGGCGCTGAGCAATGCCTACGATCTTCTCGCTGATCTGCAACATCCCGTCGGCTTGCACTGGCGGCAACAACGCTCCCGCATTCAGGACAGTCTCAAGACTCGAAACCATAGCCTTTTTGCCCATGGTTTTAGCCCAATCAGCTATAGTGATTGGAGGATTCTTGCAGGCACCCTGGTGCCATTTCTGCAACAAGCGATTGACGACACAATCCAGCAGACAAAGTTTTCACCACTAGCGCAGCTGCCTTCTTCAATTGCCGAACTTCTGCCCTAGTTACCGCTTCAGATTGCTTAATGAGGGAGCTGAGCGATCAGCTTGATCCGCTCTCGCCTGCTGGATTGGCCACACGCAGAACCCCTACTGCAGCAATCCCGCGCAACAGCGATCGATACCTCACGCTGCCGCTGACGGCGAGCAACACCAATGCCGGGAGCAGCAAGTGGAAAATCCCCAAGGCCGAACCGACCTCTATCTGTACCCTGGCCTTGATCAGCAGGGTGAACGGAAGCAGCACAGTTGCCCCTCAAGGCCAAAACCTTTGGAGTGCTGCATGGTCAGAAGGGATTCAGAAGCAAGGGGTGAACACGAGTATTCCCATGCTGGCGGGCCGATCCGGTAACGGCGGATTCACTTAAGCCCGGGGGGGGGGGGGGGGGGCCGTGGTCGGGTCTACTGAGATGGACAGCCTGTCAACCATGCTGCCGCATCTGGCTCCAGAGCTTGATGGCCTGTTCCCCAGGGATCAGCTCCCCCAGCGTCACCTCCAGCGCCTGGCTCCAGCAGTCGTAGTGCTGCGGCTGGATGTGCAGCACCTAGCTGCCGTCGCTGCCAGCCCTCCCGAGGCGAGAGGGGTGGGCGCTTCCTTTCCGATCACGCCACTCCAGTGCGAATAGGGCTTCTGGAGGTGGGGTGGCTCAGTTTTGGTGTCGCCGGCCAACTTCATTGAAGCCAAATGCCAAGTGGACAGTACGTCCTCATCGAGATAGGACCGACCACTCTTCAACTGGGATCTCAAGCCGGGTGACCAGGGCCGCTGGCCGAGGAAGGGGGACGCCCATGAACCACTCCTAATGCGTACACATGGACGGTCTCAAGGTGATGGCTGTCGCGGTCCTGGGGGCTGGATACGGTTCAAGCAAAGGAGGGAGACCGATGCTCTGCGAACTCGTACTGGCTATTGCCATTCCCCTGCTGGTGCTGCTGCTGGCAGTGCTGGCACTGGAGCAGTGGCGCGATCAGCTGCCGGGTTGGCTGCTGCGATTGAGGTTGGCTCAGAAGAGCGCCGACTGCATCCGGCAGGCGCATAACTTCCTTGCGGGAAGCCCCCGCCGGAGTCGTGCGCCGTTAACCATCAACCCATAAAAAAACCCCTCGCAAGAGGGGGCTTGGGGGGATTCCGTTAAGGCGTCAAGCTCAGCCGAGGTTGTTGGCCTTAGCCGATTGCCGGGGCGCTCAGCGCCACGGGGGTGGCAGTAGCAGCAGCCAGGTCAAGCGGGAAGTTGTGAGCATTGCGCTCGTGCATCACTTCCATACCCAGACCAGCGCGGTTCAGCACGTCTGCCCAGGTGTTCACCACACGGCCTTGGCCGTCGAGGATCGACTGGTTGAAGTTGAAACCGTTCAGGTTGAAGGCCATCGTGCTCACGCCCAGGCCCTCTCCCCATCCTTGGCCTTGCTGCTGCCTTCGGCTTCAGCCGCAAGCTAAGGAAGCGCATCAAGCTCCATCAAGGCACCAGCGCTATCTCTACCTCAGCCGGCGCCTGATCCAACACCTGGCACCTCGCCGTAACAAGTGTTGTGCTGGTCAATCTTGACGCAAGCTGCTCACATCCACTGGATTCGCGGCGCAATAGGCGCTAGCCGTGCCTCGGCTGTCTGGCCGTGGTGGCCGAGCTGGTGGTGGAAAGTCAGGCTCTCGTGGCGGGGGTGCGTAGGGCGGCTTTGCCAAGTATTTACCCATTTGATCTCCCCTTTAGCGGGGTGGCCATGATCTAGCCCGGCAGGGTCCACAAGCGCATAGCAGTAGAGGTAGCCGCGTGTGGCGGCCCTCCTGGGAATACGCCGTTTCCACTGCGCGGCGACAATTAGGTAGGCGGACGCCTACGTAGTTGACACCGGGCAGTTTCCACGATCACGCCAGCCGCAGTGGCTCGCCATCGGGTTGGTGCTTCACCAGCAGGCAGCCGATGAGCCCTGGGGTGACCTGCTCGGCGGGTCGGGCGAAGGAGGATTGGGAGAGGTGCTGGAGCTTGGTGGCTATGGGAGTGGCTTGGCGAGGAAGTTGTGAGAGGCGCTGGTTAATGGGCGATAATGGGGGCATCCACACTTCACAACTCAGGCGATGTCAGAAGAGAAATTCAAAGCCTTGGTGGAAGCTCTCAAGGCTGATGAGGGTCTTCAGGAGCAGATCAAGGCAGCAGCGGATCCTGATTTTTTAGAGCAAATCAGAGACTATGTGATATATGTCATGACTGATGAGGGTTGTATGAAGCAGATCAAGGCAGCAGCGGATGCTGATGCTGCAAAGGATGTCAATGCCTTTGTGGAAGCTCTCAATGCTAATGAGGGTCTTCAGGAGCAGGTCAAGGCAGCAGCGGATGCTGATGCTGTTGTGGCGATTGCCAAGGCATGGGTGTTTGCTAACAAATAGTTTAGCACCAACAATCGTGAGCCATGAGGAGGGCGAATAAGCTGGCACACTGTAACCAGAAGCGGGGCTGATCACGGAACGATCACACGAGATTCAACCAATCCAACCCTAAACGTTGGTGTTCGTGGCAGCGTGTTGGCCCGATGTCATTAGCGATGCGACAATGAGTGTTTTACGCCATTGCGGCGATAAGCAATTCAGAAACTGCCTTGCATCCCTAACCTGATTGTTGCTTAAGCAGCCGATCCATTTGCCCCTTGTGTTGCCGGCAGGTGGCCGGTGCACGCTGTCGGGCGGGTTGCACAGCCAGCTGCCGGCTCGATAGCTGCCAACCTCGTCGTGTAACACCCCTTCGGGCACCAGGATTTCCTCGCCGCCCGGATGGCCGTGGCGCCTAATGCGGCGGCCAAGGGCGGCGGTGAGTGTGCTCACTCCTTAGCTGGTGCCTGGGGCGGTCGCCACTGTGCCTTTGTGGGCTGCCAACCCTCTTTGCGCCTTTCGCTCCAGAGCTTGAGGGCCTCCTCGCGGCTGAGCTCCAGCCGCCGCTTGAGCAGCGGCACCGGTTGATCCGGCAACAGCTCACCGACCGTGACCTCCAATTGCTGACACCAACGGTCCCAGCGGGTCGGCCGGAAGTGCAGCACCTGTCGGCCATCGCTCAGCCAGGCCTCCTGGGGTGAGAGCGGCGGGCGATGCCGGTTACCTAAGTGCATGGGTGCCCGGCTTAGGCCACCTCTGGCGCCCAACCCCGTTGCCTCACCATGTCCTCGGTCCAGCCCTGGCAACGGTTGGTGAGGTGCTCGCCGTGGGTGATCAGGCCGTGATGCAGGTGGCAGGTGAGCAGCGGTATGTACTCGGGCCCTGGGTGGTGGCGGAAGAAGTGGCAGGTCATGCAGACCTGGCGGCTGCGGCTGGGGCGGAGCACCGCCTTATCAAGCCAGGGCCAGTCTTCGATCTCCTCCTTGCGGGAGGGCTCTAAGCGGGAGAGGAGGAGCGGCACCATGGCGACTGTTTCATGCGTACTCCTGTACTAGCACGGTATGGAACTTGGCGCCAGGGGCTCTGCTCTGGCCGCCACCCCTTGATGGGTGCCCTTGATGGGTGGCCTTGCGGGGCGACTGGGCCGGTCACCTCAGGCTGGCTCTTATCGGAAACACGCCGACCATTTCGCACCTGCCAATTAACAGAGGACGCACCACTGCAATAGGCCCTTAGTACTGAGTCGAAACAGGCTGCACTTATAGCAGTCGACCTAACTAATTCCCCCTCAATTTAGCCGCCAAATTATGGTTCATTTGCTTAATGGGTCCTTCCTGGGTGTATAGCATGCGAGGTAATTAGAACCGCACCTGCAGGCCAGGTACAGGGTAGATGTTTTGGGATGTCCACTCAAATCGGCTAGTATGGGTATAGAAAGTCCTACCCGCCTCCCCTGCGCCAGGAGCCCCCCTCATTTCTTATCAGGAGTACCCAATGGAAGTGAGCATCACAGAAGCATCGATAGCGCTTGGCTTTCGGAGCCGCAGCACGCTCTACAGGCTGCTCAAGAATGGATCGTTGAGTGCTTTTGAGCGCCCCAGCCCATCCGGTGCACGCTGCCTTGAACTCGACGGACTGGCGGACACGGTGAGACGATTGCTGAGGAGGCAGGTCAATAGCGCTACCCCGATGCCCAGCGCGGCTCCTGCTATGGACTGGTGGGGTGATGTGGCGTCTAGCTGTAACCGCTACCTCGATGTTGACTGCTGGGGCCCACCGCCATGGAGCCCTCTGCAGTGGTCAGTGCTGGTGGGGGTAGCCCAAATGGCTATTGAGGAGTTGGGCAATGCAGGCTGAAGTTCTCGGCCGCTCCAGGGCCCAGGGGTCCCTCCGCCTCCGCACCGCCCTACGCGCTGCCGATGCCGCCTACCGGGCGGGCCAGGCGTACCTCAGCGACGTTGAATTTGACGGGCTGGTGGCAGAGCTGCAGCAGCTCGACCCCAGTGCACCTGAGCTGCTTACTCCCGGCGGTGGTAGCAAGATGCTGAGCCTGGACAAACAGGAATTGAGCGAGTGGCTGGCGGGTCTTGGTACGGCCGCTGCTGGCCGCTTCTCGGTGACCCCCAAGCTCGACGGGTGCGCCATTGCGCTGGAGTACCGCCTTGGCCTGCTCACGGCCGCGTGGACACGCAGCGGCGCGGATGCCATGCACCTGTTGCCCCTGGTTGACACCGTGCCGCCCACGCTCAACGCACCGATAAGTGTGCAGATCCGTGGTGAGCTGTACGGCCTCGATGGACGCCAGAGCACACCCGCTGCCTCCCTGCGCCGCAAGGTGCCCAGCGGTGAGGGCCTGGTGTTTGCTGCATTTGAGGTGATGCAGAGTGCGGCCGATCACGCCACCCAGCTGTTGGCGCTGGAGCGCTGGGGTCTGCCCATCCCCCCATACCTGCTTTGTGGCGCCCCACAGCTGGCCCACCACCACCGCTCATGGCTGCAGGGCCAATTGTGGAGCGAATTGCCCACCGATGGGCTGGTAGTGCAGCTGGATGACGGCCAGCAGCGCCGTCGATTGGGTGTCACCACGGTGGCGCCGCGCTACGCCCTGGCTATGAAGCGCTGAGTCGGCCACCTTTTCAGGGGTAGGGGCCTAATTCAGGCGATCACGAGAATGCACCTCTAATCGCCAGATCCATTCTGGTGCGTGGGTTTTGCCCCGATCACGTCTCGACGTGGGGCGAGGCTGGTGGGATCGCCAACGCACCAGGTAAGAGATGTCCGGTATGTGTTGAGGTGCGGTCTTCTGGCTGTGGCCAATCCTCTCCAGTGCGTCGGCCTGGGACTCGCTGCCGGTTTCCACCCTTTGTCCACCAACATCTCCCGCCTGGTGACCACCCAACATCTTTGTCACTCCAGTGCATCTAAGCGAATCAGGTGGACCAATCGGTGTATAGCAGTGTGGTGCGCGTGCCAGCCTGCTTGATCGCTCCAGGTCGATGGAAGAAGGAGAGCAGAGGGGGGGGTGTCTCTTTGACCACCTCTGTACCTAAGAATCCAGTCCCTCACAGGTATGTAAGGGGGGATTATGAGGTGGACAACCGGGTGGTCCGAGAGTGGACAAGGGGGGGACAGCGTCACCGCACCACCCTGAGTTCCTTGCCGCCATCGAGCAGTTGAACCAACCCGCGGCTTTGCAGCATCGTTGCAATCTGCTTCAGCTCCTCCAATGTCGGACGGCTGCGGGATGGCCACCCCTTTCGGAGACTCGAGAGCGTAACCCCTTTCCCTCCAGCCTTCCCTTGAAGTTTTCTCGCGATCTCCATCATCCGATCAGCCCTGTCCAGCATTGGGTTGGCGGCCCGTTCATGTAGTTCAACCGCCCTTGTCTTACCAGCCATCACCAAATTGGCAGCCAGCTGGAGCGATCGGCTGCAGACCACCGTGGCCTTGTTCACGAGTCCGCGTTCAACTAAATCTTCCTGGCCGGTCGCCACTCGGATGAAGTGCACAGCTGCTGCCACTCTGAGCACCTGACCTGGTCCCTTTGCCCACAACGCCTCCACCTCTTCGCTGTTCGCCTGGAGCGATAGCTCCTCTAACTGATTGAACAGAGCCAGGAAAGTCTCCTCAGCTTCGCCCGACAGGACATAGAGAGGATTGCTATCTTCTAGTGCCGCCAGGTACAATTCACCAAGCTGATCAGTCAGTCTTTCACTCTGCTCATCCGGCTGTATCAATTCACGCTTATGGCGGGGCAAGTGAACAAACAGCGGCCTGCTGTTGAAGCCATTGGCATTCCCTGCTTCCAATTGCTCTAGGAACACCTTAGGCTGGATCCCACCAATCACTGCAAGTTTCCCATTACGCACCTCGCGTGATTTCTTGGCGTCGGCGAACACGTCGTTTGAATAAGCGCCGTCATAGCTCGATAGCCAGAACTCGACGTCGCCAACACTGGCACCGTCTTCCTTGGCCATCTGCTTCAACCATCCGCTTAACTCATCCCGAACTAAAAGCCCTGGCACTTCTTCACCGTGCTCTGCAAGATCTGCCCGAATCCCCTGAGTAGTTGGAGCAGTATAAATTAGGTTCCTCTTGCGGTACTGAGGCAATTCATCTCCAGCCTCACTAGCAGTTTGTCGGCGCTCCTTTTCTCGATCATTCCAGCTGTCTATCATAGCCATTGGCTTGGCCATCGGCTTGTTGATCAGCATGCTTAACAGGACCGATTTGGCGGTTCCGCTGGTCCCGATATGAAATAACCACACGATTGTAATTTCCACCATCGACCACCCTCTGATGCGGACACAAGGTGGCAACATTGCGGCCACCCCAGCCATCACTGTCATCACGATTGCTTCATCACTGAACTTTAGGCCTTTCCGGAGTATCCGAAACATTGGCAACCAATTTGCTGGTACGTAATCCGCAAGATTGATTGCAGGTGGTGCTCCACGAAGAAGAAGATCTTCCAGAGCATTGAGGAGGTCCTGGCGACGCTCGAGCTCAAGACGGCACTGGTCTGCGAACTTCGCCAAACCAGTTTGGTTATATCCACTAGCCTGCTGATTGATCAGCTCCTGGATTTCCGTCGCACTTGCGCCCACCTCAACCTTCGCGCGAATCTTGGTGTGCGGATCGTTTTGGTAAGCTTTCAGAGCCTCTGTTGTGCTAGCGTAACCAGACGCACTTAACCCTACGCGGATAAGCTCAATTCTATCAAGAAACTCTTGTAAAGATTCGTCATAGTTTCTACGGTTGTAGGGTCTTATTATTTTTGCCCATTCTTCTTTGCTGCATTTTTTGGGACGTACCCACTGGTCTTTAGGTAGCAACCAGAGGTCTGCGTGGTAGTGGTCCCCCTTCTTGCGTAGCTCGTTGGATCTCCTAATGTTCCGTTTTTTTACCCTGTCGTTGTGGAAGGCTCCATCAGGATCGATGTGACTCTCCAATTCAGCCCAAAGAAAGCGTACCTCCCAATAACGACTTCTATGAATTAAAGGATCGAGGCAAATGTAATCTCCCCATAGGGAGTTGCCTTCTGATGCTAGATCGCCGTCAATGTCTTTTCTTTTGGCAGCTTCGACGTACCCGAACTGGAAGCGGTCGAATTGCTGCCATCCTTCTATCAAAATATTAGTGACTTTGATGACCCACTCATTTACGTTTACTATCAGCGATTTTGGTATCGTATGCCTCTCAACCCATGGCCAAGTCTGCACCTTGCGATGTGGGTAAACCTGATCCCAAAGCCACACCCCGCGAGGATCGAATATCCCGATAGGATTGAGCTCTGGCGGCAGATTATCCTCAGGTAATATAATCGGGAGTTTTTCCCACTCCTTCGCTAGCTGTTCTGCTTCGGCGCGCTGGTCGATCCAATTTTCAATGTCCCCAAGCTGCTGGAGCTTCTCAATGGCAGCATAAATCTCTTCAGCAGATCGAGCCCCCTCATTGGGGGGTAAAATTTGTTGGTTCATGAGCGGCTTCCTCTTGGGAAATTGTTTGTGAAGGGCGGAAGCAGGGCTGAAGTTCTCTAGGCCCAAGCCCTGCTTCCGTGTGAGTAGCTGTCAGCAGACTGAATCAATATCTCCCCAGCCGAGTTCATTTGCCCCAGTTGAGATCATCAAGTGAACCCGGATAAGCTCCAGCAATCTCCCCCTGCATACCCCACAGGATTTCGTAACCCATCCCGCTTTGGCTAAGCGCATACGCCGGCCCAACGGGTAGAGAACGGACAAGCTTGGACAGTTCAGTGCTGGAGCTCATGGTCTGTGTTTGCGAATGATCGTGTGGATTTCTCCCCATTGACGCGATGGGGTCTTCGATTTTTTTCTGCATCACTTCAGCCCTCCTCTTTATCGAGGCCCTTGCGAACCAATGCGCGCATTTGGTTCAGCTGCTCGGCTACCTCATCGAGCAAGACGGCCAGCGCCTCAGCCCGAAGTAGCAATTGGTTGTGATTAGACCAAGCTTGTGGCCCTATTCCCAATCGAAAATTGACGGTCACTTTGACAGCTCCCCGTAGGTCTCGCCTTGCTGTGCTTCATGGCGCAACCGGGAATACCCGCGAAGCGCCTGCTCAGTGGCAGTGGGATCCCAAACGGTTCGACGACCTTGGGTGATGTAGTGAACGCCTGGCTCGAGAACACCGTTGTGGCGTAGCTCAATCAAACGATTTCGGCTGAACCTGAACCGCCGAGCGATCTCGGTGGAGGTAAGCCATTCTGTGATAGTGGACATAGAAGCTGAGGGATTCTCTGCCAGACATAAGGTCTGCAGTTGGATTGATCGCTCTCAGTGCCTATTGGGGTGTTTGCTCGGCTGGAAGGCCGGCTTGCATCGCGGTGCAAGCTCCGTATCGCGGCGAATTATCAGTGGCTGACCCACGTGGAGAACTTCCATTCACCAGTGCAGGTTTAGGGCGACTAGAGGAAGTCGCCTTATTGGAGCATCCTAGAGCATCTAGGTCACTTCTTGAGCTCTCCTTCGGTTATTACCCCACCAAATGCCGCATTAAAGGCTGCGGCCGCCGCTCCGTGACTTACGAACCGTGCGTACCGGCGCAGATGGGTCTCCAAGCTATGGCCCATTGCTTCAGCGATGAACTTTGGTGGAACGTTGTTGCGATGACAGGTGGCGGAGTAGCGGTGACGCAGGGAATAGGGCACCAGTTCCTCCCCAAGCTGCTGCGCTTCGGCGCTCAGCTCCTGCCAGATCGCCTGACGTCTTAGGAAGCGGCCCATACGGTCGCCGGCCAGACTTGGGTCAACAACCTGCGGTAGGGGCTCACCAGCTTGAAGTCGCTGCTCCAGTCGCCAATCCGTTGGTGCCCCGCCCATATCCAGCAGGGGAGCTGCAAGCAGTCGTCGCGGCTTTGTAGTGCCCCCTCCTGACTTCTTGCAATACATGCACCAGAGCTGTTCACCCTTGAACCGAAGGTGGAACAGCTCCGTTGGGCGTAGTCCATATTCCGCGCAAAGTTGGACCGCAAAAGCCCAACGCGATGCCTCCTCGCTGCCGATCACCTGGAGGCCCTCTACCAATCGGATTACTTGGGCGTTGCTGAGGGCGAACTGTTCGCGAGTAGGGGCGCGTCGCCCGACGACGTTTGCCAAGCTGTGCGGTGGCTCCCAAGTGCGTGAGCTCACCCCATGGCGCTCAACCGCGTACCTGAGGAAGGCGGCGCCGTTTTGAGTAGCGATTTGCCGACTCCTGCTGCCTAGGTCCCATTGACGGACTGCTGCTTCGAGAAGGTTCGGCCCGTTCATCGGCGCCCCTTGCCCCGACATCAGCTCGATCATTCGCGTCACCACTGGAGCGTACTTACTAGCCCAGGTGTTGGAGTTAATGCCCGCGCCGTGCTCTCGCTTGTGTTTCTCAAACGCCTCAGCGATGGCCGTCCAGTTGTGGCGGGAGACATCACTACTTGCTCCATTAGCGAGGTTTGCTGCTGCACGCAGATCCTCCCCCTGAACCATGAAATTCGCGATAACGCGTATTCGCTGAATCAGATCGTGCTCGTAACCCTCTGACCAGCTGTAGGGCAAGGCGACAGAAGCGCTGCTGATAGATCCATCAGCCTGCGCAAATCGCTGTTGCACTCGTGCACGGCCGGTCTTGTCGGGGCCGATGTTGCAACGCGACGGAAGGTGCTGGCGGAGATGCGCCCTCACCCGCTGTTCCCAGGTGGTTGAAGCATGGGAGCGGTTGGTCACCGGTTGGACAGCGGTTGGACAGGGGTTGGACAGGGCGGAGCAGAGGAGAGCACCGCGGATCATTCCAACCTTGAGATTGAAGCCCAAGAAGTGCTGATATGACAAGAGTTAGAGCAGTAGAGCGCGTTTTAGAGCAGAAGGGAGCTGACCAGTGCGCATAGGTTTCTGTCGCTTTGGGAGCACTAGGTCGCAGGTTCGAATCCTGTCGCCCCGATTGACTTTTCAGGGATTGGCTGAAACCAGGGCACCCAAAAGGCACCCAAGCCAATCCCTCCGCCAAGCCATACGCAGCGCAGACGGCGCCTACAGGGCCGGCCAGGCCGTGATGACCGATGCCGAGTTCGATGCGCTGGTGGTCGAGCTGCAGCGAGTTAGTCCCGATGCGCCTGAGCTCCATGCACCCGGCGGGGGCAGCAAGCTGCTGAGCCTGGACAAACAGGAATTGAGCGAGTGGCTTGCGGGTCTTGGTGCGGCCGCTGCTGGCCGCTTCTCGGTGACCCCGAAGCTCGACGGGTGCGCCATTGCGCTGGAGTACCGCCAGGGCCTGCTCACGGCCGCGTGGACACGCAGCGGCGCGGACGCGATGCACCTGCTGCCCCTGGTTGCCACCGTGCCGTCCAGGCTCAAGGCACCGATAAGTGTGCAGATCCGTGGTGAGCTGTACGGCCTCGATGGACGCCAGAGCACACCCGCTGCCGCCCTGCGCCGCAAGGTGCCCAGTGGTAAGGGCCTGGCCTTCCTGGCGTTTGAGGTGATGCAGAGTGCGGCCGATCACGCCACCCAGCTGTTGGCGCTGGATCGCTGGGGTCTGCCCATCCCCCCATACCTGCTTTGTCGCGCCCCACAGCTGGCACGCCACCACCGCTTATGGCTGCAGGGCCAGCTGTGGATCGAGTTGCCCACCGATGGGTTGGTAGTGCAGCTGGATGACGGCCAGCAGCGCCGGCGATTGGGTGTCACCACGGTGGCGCCGCGCTACGCCCTGGCTATGAAGCGCTGAGTCGGCCGGCTGTTCAGGGGTAGGGCCCCAACCGGCCAAGGGGCTTGACCCCGTTCACGTAATCGGCTTGGGTGAGACTGGTGGCGCCTTGCTCGCAGTCTCAAATTAGCCGAGGCCGAGATTGCCCCTTACAGGCACAAGATCCGTTGCACTACATGGGTTTTGCCCCGATGCCGCCGCAGTCTCAGTTCAGCCGTTGACGAGAATGCTCTCCCATGCGCCAGATCGCTTCTGCTGCAGAGGTTTAGCCCCGTTGACGTCTCGACGTTGGGTGAGACAGCTAGCGCCCCGAGCGCAGTCTCTAACCTGCTGCGGACGTGAATGCTCTTCCATGCCCCAGATCCTTTGTGGCACAAGTGTTTTACCCCGCGGACGTGAAAGGCTGAGTTGAGATGACTGGGTGCCCCGACCTCTCCAGGTACGAGGCCCAGGATGTGGTGGTGGGAAATCTCTTTGGTACCTGCCACCGGAGTTTTTGGTTTCCCCGGCCGCGACCTCCTCCGGCAATGCCAGCTGCTCTGCCTGGTGACTCAGCGGCTCCTCTGCGAGCCCCCCCCCCCCCCCCCCTTTTTTTTCTGAAGCAGTTGGCAACATGCTTAGGGGAGAACTTCGAGTTCGACCGGTCACAGTTCAAAATCCAGCCGGATGGCACCTTCCGCATCACCATCCGCGCCATGGCCGCAATGGCGGGGGTGGACCAAAGCGCTCTCACTCGCAGTCTCAAATCTGCTGAGGCCGAGAATGCCCTTCCATGCGCCAGATCGCTTGTGTTGCAAGGGTTTAGCCCCGAGGCCGTCTCGAGGTGGGGTGAGACGGGTGGGATTCCTGAGGATGCTGCCCCGTTCATCCTCGAGCACTACGGCATCCATGCCTCGACTCCGTCCAAAACAGCCAGGGGGGTGCTATTGGCACTCTGCCGAGTGGGCATCAACGCTTATCTGAAGGAGAAGCTGGGGTTGGGCCAGCAGCCGCAGGCCGGGCAGTTGGGTGGAGGGGATTTGATTGCCCTTGCCGATCGCACGGTGAATTTGCTCGAGCGCCTGGGTGGGGTCGATGCACGGGCCCAGCACCAGCTGCGTGACATGGCCTTGAACTACGTCGCCCGGCAGGCCGGTGGCGGTATTCTTGCTCGGTGTCAACTATGTACGCGCCCGCGTACCTAGTTGTCGCCGCGCAGTATTTTCTCCGGCCTCAGATCGAAATGCTGTCGCTGCAGGAGGGCTTCAGGGATCTGTTAAGGGCTCGGGGCTTCGTCACCGAGCTTTGTTGTGCAACCCAGAGCCATGGCTGACCTCTCCCGGATTCACCAGGCCCTGGTCGAGGACTATCGCGAGTCCTTTGTTCTTGCCGCCGGCCAGCTGCTCGCCCAGCCCAGCTGGAACTTGGAGGCCACCGTGGTGCTGATGCACCTGAACAGCGGAGCGGTCACGATCGGGCCGGTATGCAACCTTCCCCTATGGCTGGAGCACCTCCCGACTGAGCTCGATGTCTTCGTGCGGCTACAGGAGCAAGGTGTGAGCTTTGAGGAGGCCTATGCCCAATGCCTGGCCGAGCAGGGGCAGGAGTTTGTCGATGCTTGCGAAACCGCCAAACAGAAGAAGCCCCTGGTCACCCACGACAACCTGGCCGAGCTCACGGCCCTCTCCCAGAAGGGGTTTGTCCGGGAGCCCCGCGAGCTGCTGGCGCTAGCCCAATGGTCCGACCATGTCAGCGGCTTTTTGGTGTCTTGCGAGCCTTACCTGTAACCAAACAGTTAAAGCCCAGCAGGTATCAGGCTCACTCCTCTTCTGAGCTGCCAAGGGGAATAAACTTGATCTGCTTGCGGCCGAGCTTGATCTCGAACTCATCGCCGCTGGGCTGTAGCTAGGGCTAGGGCTGCTCCTTCTGCTGGCGGTGAGCTGCAGCTCGGCAGGCAGTGGAGCAGAACCTGGCGGTGGATCGCTGGGGAGTGAAGCTCGCTGAGCAGTGTTCGCAGGAGGCCTGGCGTTCAACCCGGTGGCGGCCCCTGTATCGCTTCTGGCGGGTGTTCTTCTGTTGCCGCAGGTATTCAGGCAGGCAGTCGCTGCAGCGGGATTGCTGCTTCCACTGGTAGCGGCCTGGGGTGCCAATGGCGTTGGTCTGCCTGGTGCCTGAGATGAAGTTGCGGCTGCAGGTAGGGCAGGTGCTGCAGCGTGCCTCCTTGTTGGTTGAGCCGCTTTGGCCACACCAGGCCCAGGGCTCGGAGATCCAACGCACCCGTCTGGGAACTGGATCACCCAGCGAGTAAGCAGCGGCCATGGTCAAGGTCAATACGCAAACCCAGGATAAGCGCAGCACCACGCCTTAGCGTTTATCTCAATGCAGCAATGGCCTGGTGAGTAAGTACTCAGCCAGAACTCCTCACCACGCTTTAGCGTTCACGATGCCATGGTGTCGGGGTCAGCAGCGATGGGCCCGGCCCACCAGCTGGCAACCACGACCGCCATCACGGCAATGCCTTCCCCAATAAGCCCTTCACGGCTCCTAGCCGCGGCCATTGCTGCGCCCATCCCCGCCCTGGCCCAGACCGAGCAGTAGCAGCGGCAACCGATGCAGTGGCAGCGCGTCACCACCCTTTGGTCGCTGGAAGTGGCTGGCGGACCTCCTATCCCCTGCGTGAAAACAGGGGGACCCGTGCCGCCCACGCCGCGACAGCAGGCATTGGCACCACCATGGTATGGGTTGGCAGCGTGATGCTGGCTTGTGGGCGAGCATTCTCCAAAGTGGGTTGACTAAACGGCGTAAGGCCCACAACCGCGCCCAATGCATTGTTGGTTGAGGTTTCATGGGCCATGGCGGGCTTGTCCGCAGTCTCAGGTCAGCCTCCTTGTGCACCCCAGGTGACAGCCTTGAGCTCGACCGGTCGCAGTTCAAGCTCCAACCAGACGGCACCTTCCGCATCTCGATAAGGGCCATAGCGGCAATGGCGGGGGTGGATCAAGGCGGTCTCACTCGCGGTCTTAAATCAGCCGATGACGAAAATCCCCTTCCATGCGCCAGATCGCTTGTGGCGTAAGGGTTTTGCCCCGATGGCGTCTCGAAGTGGGGCGAGACTGGTGGGATTCCCGACGATGCCGCTCCTTTCATCCTCGAGCACTACGGCATCCATGCCACGAAACCGTCGAGCACGGCCAGGGGTGTGCTTGTCCGGCGTCATGGCTTGTCTGGCGGGGGAGCGCCCAGTTGGCCTCTGCTGCAGTCTCAAATCAGCCGATGACCTGCCGCGTCCTCCTCCGGCAATGCCAGCTGGCTCAGCTGCTCCTCTGCGAGGGCAAACCACCAGCCTCCTTCTGAAGCGGAGGGTCCCTTGTCCAGCTGGATTTCGTAACGGCAGCCATCGGGGGACGGCGGAGACCCCACCCCCACCGACCGGCCGCAGCGCCGTGGCAAGGACGCCCCGCAGGGGCGCATGGCCTGATCCTTGACGCGGCGCGAGGACTGGCCGAGGGATTCAGGTGGCTGTTTGACGGCCTGGTGGCAAGCCAATCGCCGATAATGCTGCGGGGCAAACCAACCTTGAGCAGGCATCCCTCGGCTACAGCAGGGCAGAGCCGTGCTTGCGAGCCAACACGGCCGGGAACATGCGCTGCTCGTCGTAGTGCACGCTGATCACCTCCAAGCCGGCCTCGGCCAGCTGTCCACGGGTGGTGGCCTCATCCCGGTGGCACATCCAGCGCACCGGCACAACATCTTGGAATAGCAGGCGCTGCTGCTCTAGGTCGGCCCGCGAGTAGGGCTTCCAATGATCGGGCGGGGTGATGAAACTGACGATGAACACCCCCTCTGGTCGCAGGGCCTCGGCCACCTGGCGGTAAAAGGCTGTGCAGAGCTGGTCGTCGTCGACGTAGATGTTCAGGCCGTTGCTGGTGATCAGATCCCAGCGCCCCTGGCAGCTCAGTTGCCAGGCATCCCGTTGTTCGCACGCCATGGCCACGGGGGTGTGACGCTCGCTGTGGTTGCGCAGCGCAGCATCCAGCGCCTTGGCATCGAGATCAATGGCGGTGAGGCTGACGTCATGGCATGCCGCGTAGTCCAGTGTCAGCAGGTCGTCCATCAGCCCTGATGGCAGGGAGGCGAGTTGCATGCCGGATCGCAGCAACGGCTGGGTCAGCCCACGCATGAGAGAGAAGCGCTGCTGCGTCGCCAGCAGGAGCGGACAGCGCTCCAGCAACCAAGTCTCCAGCTCACCCAGGGGCGATCCATCACTGCTGAGCCGGGTTTGTGAGCCGCGTTCGGGGTACAGCAGCACGTAGGAGGTCCACTGACCGTTCAAGCCCAGATTGTTGAGCAGGTACCGGCCCAGCTCAAACTCGCTGAGCTCCGCCCGCAGCCGGGCCACGTCCGAGGGAGTCTCCCCGGCCGTCGAGGTGATGCTGTGACCGTGGGAAAGGATGTCCATGCGTACTGAGGCCTTGTCCAGCTGGAGGATGGAGGGTGGCTCCTGGCCATCAGAGCATTGAGCGCGCCCTCGGCGCCCGTGCTCGAGGCGGCGATTGTTCGCCTGGGCTACAACAGGTCAAACCCCAGCCACCATTGATGGCCTACTGGTGGGTCAACCACAAACAGACCTACCGGCAGGAAACCGACGGCGGCTATATCTGGTCGCCCAAGACCAATGCCAACGGCGCCCGAAATGTGAGCTACGACAACCTCACGCGCTGCGAGGGTGGGGATGTGGTGTTCAGCTACGCCAACGGCAGGATCAGCCAGATCGGGTTGGTGGAAACGGCGGCGATCACGGCACAGAAGCCGCCTGAATTTGGATCTGCAGGCGACAACTGGAGCCAGGATGGTTGGCTGGTGCGGGTGAACTGGCAGCCGCTGCAACAGCCGCTGGTGCCGCAGACATTTTTTGAGCTACTGCAACCGCTGCTGCCCGAGCGCCATAGCCCAATCAGCACCAGCTCAGGCCGGGGCAACCAGGGGGTGTATCTGGCGGGGCTTGGCGAAACCCTGGGTCTGCTGCTGCTCAAGCTGATAGAAGACCACGCCGATGCAGCGGTGCGGGTGCACCTGGTTGTGCTGGCGGAAGAAGGTGAGTACACCGCCGCGCTGCTCGATGACATGCAGCTGCTGCGCGACGTTCCAAGCAGCACCGAGCGGGATGCCCTCACCAAGGCACGGCTGGGGCAGGGGTTGTTCCGCCATCGGGTGTCGGAATTGGAGCCGGCCTGCCGGGTCACGGGGCTGGCGCGGCAGCAGTTTCTGGTGGCGAGCCATATCAAACCCTGGAGAGACTGCGACAACAGCGAACGGCTGAGCGGCGCCAATGGCCTGCTGCTTTCCCCCCATGTGGACAAGCTGTTTGACCGCCATTGGATCAGCTTTGATTCCGGTGGGCAGCTGATCTGGCAGCACGAGGCCGCTGGAGAGGCCCTGCGCTGCTGGGGTATTGGAGGGGCGAATCTGATCCGGCCGTTCAGCCGCGAGCAGGAGGCTTTCCTTGGTGCCCATCGGGAAGCCCTGCGAAGCTGACATGGCTCGACCCTTGACGCGGCGAGAGGGCTGGCCGAGGGATGCGGTGGGTGTGCGCCGGCCCGGAGGGACCCTGCTCCCCCATCCCTGCCCCCGATGCAGCAGCCCCTGCTCAGCCGCTGAGACACTGGGCCTGCCGCGCCCGATCGCTTGATGACCCCTTACCGCATCGTCCGCGATGACGGCCAGCCGGACACCATCGCCGGCCAGTCGTATCAGACGTACGACGCGGCCTACGCGGTGCTGGAGCGCTACTACAGCGACCTGTGCTGCTCGGATGAGCGGGAGTACTACAGCATCGAGGAAGAGAGCACCGGAGGGGTCAACGCCGCGGAGGACCTGGCCGATGGCCGGAGCGGCTGAGAGCAGGCAGCCGAACGGCAGCAGCGGAGCACTGGGCGCCGGCCAGCCCACCGAAGTGCTGGCCGGCTCAATCGAGCGCGTCACCTTCCACAACGCTGAAAACGGCTTCTGCGTGCTGCGCATCAAGGCCCGCGGCCATCGCGATCTGGTCACAGTGGTGGGCCATGCCGCCGAGATCAGTGCCGGCGAATGGGTCACCGTCTCCGGCACCTGGGTGAACAGCAGGGAGCACGGCCAGCAGTTCAAGGCCGCCTTCCTGCGTTCCTCCGCTCCGACCACTGCCGAGGGGATCGAGAAATACCTGGGCTCGGGGATGATCCGCGGCATCGGCCCGATCTACGCCAGCAAGCTCGTTGCCTCCTTTGGCTCTGAGGTGTTCGAGGTGATCGAGCAGGCCCCCGAACGCCTGCGAGAGGTGCCAGGCATCGGCAAGGTACGCGCCGGCCGCATCGCCCAGGCCTGGGCGGATCAGAAGGTGGTGCGCGAAATCATGGTGTTCCTGCACAGCCATGGCGTCGGCACCGCCCGGGCGGTGCGGATCTTCAAGACGTATGGGAACGACGCTGTGCAGGTGATGGCGGAGAACCCCTACCGCCTGGCCCGCGACATCCGCGGCATCGGCTTCCGCACCGCCGATGCCATCGCGGCGCGACTTGGCATCGAGCCCACCGCCACGATCCGCCTGCGGGCTGGGATCAACTACGCCCTGCTGGAGGCCAGCGGTGATGGCCACTGCGGCCTGCCCACCGCCGAACTGCTCAAGCTGGCCGGGGCGCTCTTGGCGGTGGAGCGGCCGGAGGAAACCGGCGCCACCACTCGCGTGCCGCTGGAGCCCGAGCAGATCCAGGCGGCCCTGGACCTGGAGCTCAGCGAGTGCTCCGTGGTGGCCGACAGCCTGGCCGGCGAGCCGGCCATCTTCCTGAGCCATCTGTACAAGGCCGAGCGCCAGATCGCCGAGGCGCTGCTGGAGCAGCTGCAGGGGTCACCACCCTGGGGCGTGATCGACGCGCTGCGGGCGATCGGTTGGGTGGAGCAGCGCCTGGGTCTGGAGCTGGCAGCAAGCCAGCGGGCGGCAGTGCAGCTGGCCCTGGCCAGCAAGGTGCTGGTGATCACCGGCGGACCGGGGGTGGGCAAAACCACCCTAATCAACGCCATCCTGCAGATCCTGGCGGCCAAGAAGCTGCGCATCCAGCTCTGCGCCCCCACCGGCCGTGCCGCCAAGCGCATGACTGAGGCCTCGGGGCTGGAGGCCAAGACCATCCACCGGCTGCTGGAGTTCGACCCAGCCAGCTACGGCTTCCGGCGTGGCGCCGACCTGCCGTTGGAATGCGACCTGCTGGTGGTGGATGAGACCTCGATGGTGGATGTGCCGTTGATGGCCTCCCTGCTGGCGGCGATTCCACCGGAGGCAGCGCTGCTGCTGGTGGGGGATGTGGACCAGCTGCCATCAGTGGGGCCCGGTCAGGTGCTGGCCGATGTGATCGCCAGCGGCGCAGTGCCGGTCACCCGTCTCACCGAGGTATTCCGTCAGGCAGCTTCCAGCCGGATCATCACCACCGCCCATGCCATCAACTCCGGCACCATCCCCGATCTGCGCTCCCCACCCGAGGGCAAGAGCAGCGACTTCTACTTCCTGTCGGCCGAGACGCCTGAGCAGGCGGTGGCCCTGATCCTCAAGGTGGTGGGCGAGCGTATCCCGACCCGCTTTGGCTTCGATCCGATCAGCCAGGTGCAGGTGCTCTGCCCGATGGCACGCGGTGGCTGTGGCTCAAGATCGCTGAACGTGGAGCTGCAGCAGCTGCTCAATCCCGATCCAGTCGAGCAGGTGGAGCGCTTTGGCTGGCGCTTTGCACCCGGCGACAAGGTGATGCAGATCGCCAACGACTACGAGAAGGAGGTGTTCAACGGCGATGTGGGCACGATCGATGCGATCGACTCAGACAACAGTGAACTGAGCGTGCTGTTCCCCACCAGCGAGGCAGGTGGCAATGCCGCTGCGGCCGGGAGCCGGGTGGTGGTCTACGGCTGGGGGGAGCTCGATCATCTGGTACCCGCCTATGCCTGCACGATCCACAAGAGCCAGGGCAGCGAATACCCGGCGGTGGTGATCCCATTGCTCACCCAGCACTACGCGATGCTGCAGCGCAACCTGGTATACACGGGCCTCACCCGCGGCAAGCAGCTGGTGGTGGTGGTGGGCCAGAAGAAGGCCCTGGCCATGGCGGTCAAGAACCACCTGGGCCGCAGGCGCTGCACCAAGTTGGCCGAGTGGCTCAGCTCACCATGACCCCTGAAAAGCCCATCACAACCGGTGGCTGGTAGGGCCGCAGCTGCTGGGCCATGGCCTCCAGAAACGCCACTAGAATCGTGATCAGAAGGATGTAATCGCGCAGGGCGGGATCCAGCATGCCGTGGGGTGTGGGTGGCTGGGTAGCAAGGACAGTTTCCAGTGGATCCCAGAGGGGATTGCTACGGGCCTGGGAGACCACTTCGGCCAGGCGAGCGCTGTGGGCGGGATCGGCTAGGGAGGCGGAATCAGCCGAGTGGGCGAAGGCGTTGCGCAGCTTGCGCAGCACCGCAAGCGCCTGCGCCACTGGGGCATCGATCAGACCCAGCCGGCTGGCCAGGGCCGCCTTGGCGCCCAGGGAACCCAGGGGGCGATCGGGCAGAAATAGGCCATCACCCTGGACGGGGCCCGGACCCATCACGGCCTGCAGCAGGTGCTCCAGGGCGGTGTCCACGCGAGCCACTCCTACCAGCACGGCGCCGCGGCCACGCTCTTCCAGCATCTGCAGGGCAATGGTCCTGGCCCCGTCAACAGCTGTCTTGCTCGAGTTGTCCGGGGAACCTGAAGCCATGGCTAAGGGGGCTGGGCTCAGCTCCGGCCGAGAAAAGGTGAAGCCTTGCCGCTGTAGCTCACCACCACCCGCTTCTTGGCTCGCGTGGCCGCCACATGCAGCAGTGAGCGCTCCTGCTGCTCGAAAAGCTCCCTGGAGAGGGCATCAGGCCGTTTGTTGACTTCCACCTGCAGGGGCATCTGGGAGGCATCGAGGCCCGGCAGAAAGACCTGGTCGAACTCCAGACCCTTGACCCGGTGCATGGTGGCGAGCCGCAGGGCTGGATCGCTGGGGTCGTCGGACTCCTCGGCGTTGATCACCCGGGTGGCAAAACCCTCGCCCTTGAGCAGGGCTTCGAGCTTCTCCACGGCCTTGTTGGTGCGGGCCGCCACGCAGGTGGAGGCCAGGGACTGTTGCTCGTCGCGCAGCTGCCGCAGGGTGCTCACCAGGAAACGCTGCTCCTCTGCGGGATCCTCGAAGCCCTGCACCAAGGGATGGTCACCATGGAGCAGAGAGCGATAGTCGCTGGCGGGATCGCTGCCCCCATCGAGATCATCGAAATCGAGGCCGTGGAGCACGGCGGTGGCCCAGGCGCGGGTTTCCTCAGTGGTGCGGTAATTGATGCGCAGCTTGCGGGCGCGGCCACGGATGTCGATGCCGCAGCGGCTGAGCACCACCGGCTTGCCGTAGATGCGCTGGTGGGGATCGCCGACGATGAACAGATCATTGGCGCGGGGCTCACCGACAAGGGCCCGCAGCAGCGAGAAGGAGGCCACGTCGAGATCCTGGGCCTCATCCACCACCACGGCGGCAAATAGCGGGGAGCCTGCTGACTTGTGGATCAGGTCGGCGGCGATCTGTTTGGCCTCCTCCGGCTCCCACAGGCCCCGCTGGCGGAATTCGGCGCGCACCGCGTCGAACACCGGCCAGATCTGGGCGCGCTGCGGGCGGCTGAGGCGGGTGCCGCGTCCGACGCGGCGGGCCATCAGGTACTCATCGCGGCTGCGGCAGCCCTGGGCGAGCACCACGTCTTTCCACTCCTCGCGGTAGAAGCGCTCATCAAGGCCGAGTGACGTGTCGGCCACATCCATGGCCAGGCTCCAGCAGCTGTCACGCGCCTCGTCGTTGAACACGCGCACCTGCAGGCCCTGAGCCTTGAGGAACGTCATCACCCAGCCATCAAGGTGAATCACCTCGATCCGCTGCAGCTCCTCAGGGCTGCAGATCTTGGTGAGGTTGGCGCGGATGTCGGTGGCCAGGTTGCGGGTGAAGGTGGTGAACAGCACCCGGCCGGGGGCGTCGGCTTTGATCAGCTCCTTGGCCAGCCAGCGGGCCCGGTGCATGGCCACCACGGTCTTGCCGGTCCCGGCTCCGCCCAGCACCCGCACAGCGCCACTCCACTGGCGCTCCACCAGACGGCGCTGGCTGGGGTGGAGAAACACGCGCCAGCGCTCCAGCGGTGCCGAAAGCATCGCTTCGAGCACGTCGTCGTCGGTGATCACCAGGAACTCGGCCTTGCTCTCGGGCGTCTCCAGTGCCGCCGCCACATCGGTGGGATCGATCGCGGCGGGGCGCTGCCGCTCCAGCTCCTCGATCACCACCTCAATCGGTTTGCCATCAGCCAGCAGGATCAGGCCATCGACGCAGTCCTGCGGCACCCATTCGATCAGGCGACTCAGTGCCTCCTCACTGCTGACGGCGCGTACGGCGGGCAGCAAGGCCTCGGGGACGCCGAGCAACATCAGCTGGTCGTCGCTGCAATGGGCAAACAGTGAGCCGACCTGGGTTTGGGCCGGAGCCGGCTGGGGTACGGGGGGCTGATTGGCCAGAGCCTCGCTCACAGCCGCAGCGATCGCGTCTCCTACGGCGAGCTCGGCGGCTTCCACATCCACCACCTGCAGGGCTCCAGATACCCGGTTCACATGGCAGGTGCGGCGACGGGCCCATTGGTAGGCATCGTCGTGCTTGTCGATCCAGAGCAGCACGTAGGTATCGCCTTCATCAGGGGCGCGCACGATGCAGCGGATGTCCTGATCCACCCGGATCGAGCGGATGAAGGGGTCCTTGCCGCCTTCGATGCGCTCGTAGTTCAGCCCCGGACTGCGGGGGTTGGCACGGAACTTGGAGATGAAGGTGGCCACCTTGCCGCGCGACTTCTCCGGCAACCGCCCGAACGCTTTGAAGAAATCGTTGGAGAGGGCAACGGTGAGGCGGGGCTCGCTCATGTCAGGTGCGGGGCGGGGTCGGTGATGGCTGAGGGGTCAGGCGGTGGCGGAGTGGATTGGACGTGGATCAGGACGGTGGAAGGGCCTCCATCAGGGCGGCGGCTGTGGCGGCAGGAGGATCCTCTACCGACCAGCAGCGCCAGCCCGCGGCAGTGAAGGCTTCCGCATCAACAGACTCGATCACCACCGCCAGCCGCTGATCCGGCCAGGCGAGTTCAGCCTGGGCGATCACATCACCCTTCGGCCCTTCCAGCTCAAAGGCCTGCTCAGGCAAGGGCCGATCGGTGCCTTGCCAGGCTGCCTCCAATGCCTGCAGCAGCGGCTGCACGTCGGCTGGCGCAAAGCGGCTGAGGGCCTGCCAGGCCTGTTGCGACGCAGCAACAGCGGTTTCTGGGGCGCCTGGGCCTTCCGGAGCTGCCTTGGCTGGCTCGGCCTCCACCCACACCTGGGGTGGGTCCACGGCGGCGGGTTGCTCGCTCCCACCCCAGCCCGGCGTGGAGATCAGCAGATGGGGCAGGAACTGGAAGAGGTTTCCCTGGCGTAACCATTCGCGCCAGGCCAGCTGCTGTTGTCGCTCAGAGCTGGAACGATCAGGTTCAAAATGAATGGCCCGAAAACTGGCGCAAGGATGCAGCCTGTCAGTTTTATGCAGACCCAGATCGACGAGATTGAGAATCTGCAGTTCTGGCACAGGAGCGAGGTGTTGACCCACTCGGGGAGATTCACCGCCCTGCCTCCACTCCTCGACATGTGAATTGAGATTCAGAGCCTCTCGTGGTGCCATTAAAGATGGATCATGGATCTGCACTGGAGGCATGGGCGGGCGCTGGGCAAGGCAAAACATTTGCGCGAGACCCTGCCAAAGTGCTTCGGAAGGATTGGCCAGGTAGGCCATCAGCAATTGCAGACTGTTAGCCAGCTGAACTTCGCGAGGAATTGGGACTGGTCGTTGTGAAAGGTCGTCTAAGACGCTTTGGGGCCACCAACGTTCAAGATAGTTTTCGCGATTTTTGGAAGCAAAGTCTGGCATCATCCCCACTGCAAGCCCGTTGGGCTCCAGTGGTGCCTGCGCCGTGGGAGGTGCCTCCACAACGTCATCCCAGCTGAGGGCCCAGAAGAGGTAGCGACAGCTGCGCTGCAAGGCCATGCGCTGTTCGGCATCTGTGGCCAGCCGGCCGCGGTGGTATTCCCAGCCATCGGTGTAGACAGCGATCGGTTTGCCGCCAGCCGTTGGTGTGAGCAGGAAATCGGCACGAGAAAAGGCGCGAACACCCTCGGCCTCACCGATCGGAACCTGCTGCTCCACCTTCCAGCTCACCACGCTGGAGCCACTGTTGAAGGTCAGCAGGTAGCCCTTGTTGCCCTTGATGAAGTCCTCGCGCAGGGTGACGGTGACCCCAGGTGGCTTGCCTTTGCCTTCTCGCAGCTTTTCGATGAAGCGCAGCTCCAGTTCGCTTTCGGCGCGGGTGTTGATCACCACCTCCGAGAGGCTGCGCTCTGAGGGCTGCAGTTCCTCCCAGCGGCTCAGGATCGTCTGCAATTGCTCGATCGCCCGCCGTTTGCTGGTGCGCTCGCGATCAAAGCGCTGCCGGTACATGAAGATGCAGCGGTAGCAGCCATCGCTGCAGCGGCAGGCCTGCAGATGCTGCAGCGACTGCTCGAACACGGCTCGTAGATCCTTGCCGCCCGCTTCGATCAGTTGGCGCACATAGCCCGTCCCACCGGGAACGGAATCAAAGAGATAGAGGAAGGTTTTGCGCTGCTGGCTGCCGGGCTGGGGTTCCTCGCCGAGGGCGGATTGCAGGTGGTCCACCTTGCCGCCGAAGCGCTGACGCAGGCCCAGGTGCAGGGCGCCGATAAAGGACGGCTGGCCCGCCTCATCCCAGAAGTTGGCGCCGGGCAGCAGGAAGCGCAGGGCCTCGGAGTTGAACTCCCGATACATGAACAGCAGCTGGCGCAGCTGGGCGTCGTCGGGCTTGTCGCGATACCGGCAGCCCCAGGTGTGGTTGCTGGCCTTGGCGAGGCCGCGCTGCACCTTGCCGCAGCTGCGGCAGAGCTCAAAACCCTTCACCTTGAGGGCCTTGCCGGCGATGGCGTGGCTGGCGCCGACCACGGCCTGCTCGCCGAAGTTGATCTCACGGAAGGTGGTGCTGGCCAGGTATTCAGCACCGAAGGGGAACTCCTCATCGGCGATCGCCAGCGAAATCTCGCGGCGGCTGTGGTCGGGCACGATCAGCAGCTCGCGGTGGAAGAACAGCGGATTGCGTTCGTCGCTGTCATCCCCGAAGCGGCTGCGGGCGTCCTCGGTGGTGGCCTGCACCTGGCGCAGGCGGGCCATCTCCTTCACCTGACCGTGGTCGGCATAGCCGCTGCTGCCGCAGCGGGGGCATTCCTTGCGGCCGAAGTCGTCGTCGGTCTCGCGGCTGGCGTAGGAGCAGGAGGGGCAGAAGCGCCAGCGCTCGGGTTGGTTGAGGTTGGGATCGACCTGATCAACCTTGACGCGGCGGCCCTGGGCATAGAACTGGCCATCGGGCACCAGCTCGCGGATGGCCACGTTGGCCGGGCGCTCGTAGCTCAGGGGCGGCAGTTCCTCGCTGCGGCGGCCATCGCCGGAGCGGCCTGGCAGCTTGCGCCAGAGCACCGACTTGAGCGTGACGCCCGCTTCCGGGAAGGCGTAGTTCGGCAGGAAGCCCTCGTCGGTGAGCATCGCCAGCAGTGGCCGAGCGTCGAGGTCTTTGCGCAGCTGGTTGTAGGCGAACTGCTCGCGGCGGATGGAGTCTTTGGCCTCCCGCTCTTCGGGGGTGAGGCCGTCGTCGGGCCGCTCGCAGAGCTTGTTGTAGCGCTCGCGCAGTTTGCGGGCCTCTGCACCCAACCGCTTCCGTTCAGCCACCAGATCGCGCAGGCGGGCCAGCAGTTCCTGCGCGAAGGGCGCATCGAAGGCGCCATCCCCACCGCTATCGGCGGGGGTGAGCAGGAACGCACGCAGATCAGCGGCACTGGCCGCCTGCAGCTCTTCTCCGAACAAGCCGCAGAAGCGCTCCAGCAGATCGGCCTGATGGGCCTGCACCCAGCCCAGCCAGGTGTAGGGGAACTCCTGGGGGATGCTGCCGCCGGCTGCCTTCTCCACGCCATCGAGCACCGGTTTGAGCTTGCGCGGCAACGCCTGTGGATCAAGCCCACCCGCGACCCAGCGATCGAGGCTGTAGGCGAGCAGCTGGCGACGCAGGATGGCGGCCGCATCGAGATAGCAGCCAGGGGGATTCACCTGCCCCTGCAGCATCTCGCGCGGGTCGGAGAAGAAATAGAGGTCGTGGGCTGTGCCCGTCACGAGCGTTCCCACCATGGCGTTGCCGTCGCGGCGGCCGGCGCGGCCGATGCGTTGCAGGTAGTTGGCCGGCTCCGGTGGCACCGACGCCAGCAGCACCGTGGAGAGATCGCCGATGTTGATGCCCATCTCCAGGGTGGAGGTGGCCGAGAGCAGGTTGGGGTCGCTGCGGTACTCGCCGCGGATGAACTGGGTTTCGAGCCGCTCGCGATCGGCCCGCTCCAGCAGGCCGGTGTGTTCGCGGGCGACGATGCGATGCACCTCGCCGCGTTGGTAGAGCCGCCGATAGAGCGGTAGCCCGCCGCGGGGATCAGAGCGGTAGCTGCCGGAGCAATGGCGCACCTGACAGGGCAGGCCATCCCAGAGGCTGAGCTGGTCGGTGGGCACGCTGTGCATGTCGCCGCAGTGCTCACAGCGCACGGGGTGTGCCTCATGGCTCACGCTCACCGCTGCGGGCGGGATCGCCCAGATGCGCTCACCCCGGCCGCCGCTGAGCTGCACCAACAGACCGGCCTGGCACAAGGCGTCGATGACGGCGTTCAGGGTTTCCTTCTGCTGTTCCGCATCTAGGGGGCTTGCAGCGATCGCCGTGCGCTGCAGCCAGTGCTGTGCCCAGGTGGGGCGGCCGAAGTCGCGCACCAGCTGCTCGAATCGCCCCTTGCCGCGGTAGCTGGTGAGAAAGATCGGTCGACTGGCGGTGCGTCCGAACTTCGGCGTGTGGGGGATCTGGTTGAAGGGATAGGTGTCTTCACCGCCGCTCTCCAGGTAGCGGCTGCCCTTGCCGTCTCGACCCACCAGCTCGCTCAGGGCCAGAGCGCCGCGTTGGCGCAGGTGCTGCAGCAGGCCCACCACGAGCTGCTGCAGTTGGCCGAGGCGCAGGCCGCGCAGGGGCTCCACCTCGTTCTGCAGCTGGCTGAGCAGGCCTGGCAGCAGCTTGTTCACCGCGGCAGGATCCACAGCGGCCGCCAACGCACCGGCTTGCTCCACCGAGGAGCCCAGGCGTGAGCGGTAGCCGAATTCGGCGGCCACCTCAAAGCGCAGCCGATCGCACACGAAGCGCATCAGGGTGCTGGTGGCCTCCAGGCTTGGTGTGAGCTGCTGCTGGAGGGCATCCCATTCGCGCAGCCACTCCAGGTCGTGGGGGATAAAGGTGGCGGCGAAGTCGACCGGGTTAGGCAAGCGCTGCTGCCACTCGCTGATCAGGCGCTCCTGCAGCTGATCGAGTGGCAGTGGCGCGTTCGCTTCTTGGACTGTTGTGGTGAGGGCGGTGCGGAAGGAGGTGCGATAAGCGCGGGCCGCGATGTAGCCGGCGCGGTGGGCAGCGTCCTGAACCGAATCGGAGAAGGCCAGCAGCTTCTTGTCGCCGTTGAAGGCGGAGGCAAACAGGGAGGCGCTCCAGGTACTGGTGAGGTTGGCGGCAGAAGAACCGATCAACAGCAAACTCTGCTGGGCGTTGCAGTAAGGACAGTCGCGGCTGACCCGCGGGTGGTTGTTGTCGTCAACGATGCTGCAGTCAGGAATATCGACCGGCACCAGCTCTCGGCTCTGGCAGGTGGGGCAGACGGGCACAGCGCCGGATGGCGTGGCGTCGGCTAGCTCCTTGGCGGGATGAAACGACAGGCAGCTGGCACACAGCTGGTGGCTGCAGGCTCCCTCATTGGAAGGGCCGCCTTGGGGGAAGAGGTAGCGGAGCTCCGGAGCACCGGAGAAGAAGGCTTTGTAGAAGTTGCGGAGGTTGTTGGCGCGGTCCAGCGTGTTGCTGGTGGAGTTGAGGGCTGTGGAGGTCCAGGCGGTGGCGCCGCAATCGCGGCAATGCACCACGGGGAGGTGGACGCTGTTGTCGCTGCCGGCCAGATCATCGGAATGGCGCAGCTGGGGTGTGGCCTCCACGGAAGCCACCATGCGTTTGAGCTCGCGCAACCAAAGCTGCACGCGCAGGTTGAGCCAGGGCACCACCACGGGGCTGCCATCGAGCTTGGTGGTGCGGCGGCGGGCGTGGGCGATGAGCGCGAGCAGGCTCTCGAGCAGCAGCACGCGGTAACGGCGTGGGTACTGATCGCCCAGGCCCAGCTGACGCGAGAAGCGTTCCAGCAACTCCTCGATCGAGCAGGTGCCTGCGGCCTGGCGCACCAGGTTGTGCACAGCCGGCAGGGTGCCGAGCTGGTTGCCCAATGCAAGACGCCAGCTGTCGTTTTGAACGTTGCCCTCAGGCGGTAGTGGCAGCGAATCCCCCAGCCAGAGCGATGCCTGGGCCGCGAGGTAGGTCTCCGCGCTGGCGGCGTGTTCAGGATCGAGTTGATCCAGGGCTTCAAGCCCGGGCAAGGGCAAGAGGCGGAGCCCCTCCTCGCCAAAGGCGGTGTGATCCCGGAAGAACTCCTCGGGGCTGAGGCGCTCTTCTTCAATGAGCGAGGCGGGCTCAAAGCTGCTGGCAAAGATCTGCCCCGCATAGCTGCGCATCGCCTCACGCGATTCCGGGCCGCCGAGGGTGGCGGAGGTGCCCACGCACACCAGTTCATCACCAGGGCACTGGAGACGATCGCGCAGGCGGCGGATCAGACAGGCCAGGTCGGTGCCCTGGGCGCCATCAAAGGTGTGGAACTCATCCACCACCAGATAACGCAACACACTGGTGCCATCGCTCAGACGGCCGTTGTGCTCCCACAGCCCCTGCACCTGGGGTTGGATCAGCAGGTAGTCGAGCTGCTTGTAGTTGGTGAGCAGGATGTCGGGCGGAGCCTTCTGCAGCGCCTCTTTGTTGGTGATCACGCTGGTGGCGGTCATCGCCACCGTTTGCTCCTCATCGCTGGAGCCGATGTAAAGGCCTGCTCGCAGGCCCGAAAGCGCAGGAATGGTGTGGATCAGATCAGCAATGCGCCTGGCCTGGTCTGTGGCCAGGGCATTCATCGGATAGATCAGGATCGCTTTGATGCCGCGGGTGCCCTGGGCCTGCTGCTGGCGGCAGTGCTCCAGGAGCGGCAGTAGGAAGCACTCCGTTTTGCCCGAACCGGTGCCGGTCGCCACCAGGGTGTTTCGGGGTGTGCCAGGCAATAGCCGATCAAAGGCTTTTTCCTGATGCCGATAGGGCGGGAAGGGCAGTGGGATCTGCGGGAACCAGTTGCGCCTTGTGCCCTGGTGAAAGGGCAGGGCCACCGACACGTAGGGGCCCTTGAGCAGCTGCTCGCGATCGGCCAGAAAGCGATCGATCAGCCCCGAGAAGCCCGGCGTGGTGGGGTGAAAAGCGGTGCGGATGGCATCAGCGGCCACCTGCTCCAGCTCGCTCGCAACAACGGAGGGGAGCAAGGGATACCGCGATTCTGCTGCTCCAGGCTAATCGAGATCCCAGTGCTGCCAATGGTTCTGATCCATGCATTCCATGCATAACCACCAGCCACTCGACAGCAGGCCCTTTCCTCCCATAATGGGAGGAGCTGCCATTTCAAGTGCGCGTCATCGCCAAGAAAGCCTTGGTGCAGTTCTGGGAGTCAGGCCATGGCGATGCTGAACAACCCCTCAAGGCCTGGCATGCCCTGGCCAAGGCGGCCAGCTGGAGCAATCCCCAGGAGATCAAAGACAAGTTTGCAAGTGCCAGTTTTCTTGCGAACAACAGGGTTGTCTTCAACATCAGCGGCAACAAATATCGCCTCGTCGTCAAGGTGGACTACGACTTCAAAGCGATCTTTATTCGATTCATTGGCAGCCACGCCGAGTACGACAAGATCGACGCTTCAATCATCTGAGACACTTCATGCAACCCATCAAGCCCATTCGCAACGAAGCCGATTACGAGCTTGCCCTTCAAGAGATTGATCGCTGCCTGGATGCATCATCAGGCAGTCCTGAACGGGATCGGCTTGAAGTGCTGACAGTTTTGGTTGATGACTATGAGGCCAAGCATCATCCCATCAGCCCACCTGAGCCTATTGCCGCGATTGAATTCGTACTGGAGCAACGCGGCCTGTCGCGCAAAGACCTGGAAGGCGTCATCGGGAGCAGCGGGCGTATCTCAGAGGTGATGAACAACCAGCGCTCGCTGACGTTGGCCATGATCCGAAAGCTGGTGGAGAAGTTTGACCTGCCAGCTGATGTGTTGATTCGTCGCACAGGCAGCACAGCGGCTCAGAGCTCCACAGCCCGCGTGGCGGTGTAGGCGTCGATAGGGCACAGACTCTGCGGGAACCAATCCCGCCCGGTGCCCTGATGACTGGCGTGGTGGGGTGGAACGCGGCGCTGAGGCATCAGCGCAGTCCTTCTTCCTGCTGAAAACAGGCCTCAAGCCCCTGCAGCTGTTCTGCGCGCTTGGCACCCTTCAGCTTTGCCAGGTTCTGAAGTTTCCAGCGGATGGCCGGAAGCTCCTTCAGATGGGCAAACGGCATGCACTCCCAGCGGGGTTGGTTCTGCACCAGCGAAAGCAGGAAAGTGCGGTGCTGATCGGTGAGGGCGCGGGGCAGGTCCTGCACCAGACCTTCTCGGGTCTGCTCCAGTGTGTCCAGGCTGATCTCAGCGCGGGTCATGCCATCGAACTGATTGGCGAACGTGGCTTCCAACGGATGCAGACGGGGCTTCAGCACCTCATGCACCGGCCTGTTATGGCTGGCCAGATAGACCACGAAGCAATCCACGATCTCTGGGGTCAGGCCCATGTCGTTGTAGAGAACATGAACATCAAAGAGATCGCCGGGATGCTGCCGGTCCATGGCGGCCACAAGCTTGCTGCCATAGAGCTCAGCGGTGGCGAGCAAGGGCAGGGTGACCGCCTGGGCAAATTCCTCCTCCGTGGCTGGTGAGAGGGATCGTTGCTGCAACGGGAGCAGGGTGCCGCGAAACACCTCATTTACCTCCACCTTCACTTCGGCCAGCGGGCTCATGACCTTCAACTTGCTTTCGTTGTTGGCGCTGTTTCTGTGCAGCAGCACCTCGTGGCCCATGGCCTCAAGCTTGTCGCTGATCACCCGCAATTCACTGGAGATGGCTTGCAACGCGGTTGCTCGATCAAGGGTGTGGTCGGTGAACACCACATCGATATCGACCGACAAACGGGGCAGGTCGTGCAGGAACAGGTTGAGGGCGGTGCCACCTTTGATGGCGAAGTTGGGTGACTCGAACACCACGGGTGCGATGTCCAGCAACTGGCGAACCGTGGCGGTGTAGACGCCGTTCATGGGGTTGCGGCCAGATCCAGCCGTTCACCCGTACGACCCACAGAAACCCAGCGGCGACCTCCGCCGAGGCGGCGGCTGTGCTGCTGGGCCAACGCTGCCCAGGGCAATTCCAGCTCGGTTGCAAGAAGAGCTGCGAGGCGCACAACTTTGATGCGGGTGAGGTAGCCAAGAAGCTCATCCAACAGCGGGAGCCGCAGGTTGCGCGTGCTCTCCACCAGGTGGCGAACCTCCTCCAGGCCTTCGGTGCTGCCGGTCTCGCTGAGCAGCTCCAGCAAAGCCCGCTCAGGAGTGGACACGGGCAGTTCGGGATGGCCGCCGGTCAGGGGTGCCAAGCCCAGACCCGCCGGCAGCTCCGGAGCAAAGATGTGGGCCACGCGGTAGCGCACACGCACGACGTCATCAAGCCAATCCGGAAGGCGCGCCGGCTGATCACCCCAGAGCACCACGGTTTCCCTGTAGGCCAGGTTGTGACGGACACCACGCCAGGCCAGGGCCGTTTTGCCGGCGACATGCAGGCCAGGCACCTGCTTCGCCAGGAAGGCCAGGCACTCATCCCGCTGGAGGGTGTCGCCGGGAAGCGCGTAGGCACCGCGGCCGAGGCGCAACAGCCAGCCCGAGTGCACCAGAGCGGAGGCCCGCTTGGCCGTGATGCCGTGGGCGGCCAGCAGATCCAGCCCCAAGGGGCCGCCGCGGGGAAGGTGTGCCAGGGCCTCCTTGAATGAATATCGCACCACACTTCGCATCATGACAGAACTGCAGCCTTTTTCCCATCCAGCTTCTGTAGGCATCCGCCCTGGGCCGCGTCAGGACATGCGCAGCACAGTGTATGAGTTTTAAGCGTCAATTCGCTTAGTAAAAGAACTGGTGCATGATTTTCATGCACAGGTCGTGGCCTGTGGTGGCGCACAAGAGGGGCTCGGCCGTGAATGGCTTAGCCGAACGCGTAAGCGAATGCGACCGATTGAACGGGATTGTGAGTAGACATCCCCCACTACCACCTCCCCCCTGTGGCCAACTCCAACCCAGCCGGCAATGGTGATGGCGGCTATGACCCTGAGGCGATAAAGGCCGGGATCCTGCAGGAATTCGCGGATCTGAAGCACACCGTCCAGTCCTTCGGGGTTCAGGCGATCAAGGACGGCACCTGGTTCAACAAGTTCCTCATGAGCTGCCTGGGCAGCTACGAGCGCAAGGTGATGGAACAGGGCGGGGCCGCCTACCTGCGGGGCAAGTACCCCGGCCTCCCCACCGATGCGATTGCCGGCAAGCTCTGCGAACTGGCAGAAAAAAACGCAGCCATTGCCGGTGGGCTCTCAGGGGCCACGGCCAGTGCAGCGGTGCTCACCGCCGGAGTGGGCTTGCCGGCCGCGATTACGGCGGTGATGGCGGAGGTGTTCTACACCGTGCGCCTGCAGCTGCGTTTGGCGTTTGACCTCCACCTTGTGTACGACATCCCCTTGGCTGCCGACGACCCGGAGGAGCTCACCAGGCTCTTCGCCGTGGTCTACGGGGTGAAGGTGGCTGAAGTGGGGGGCCTGTGTCTCAAGGCCTTGGGGCCGGAGGTGGCGCGGGCCCAGCTGTTTCGCCTGATCCACGGCAACACTCCGCTGATCCAGGCCGCAGCGGGCACGGTGCTCGGCCCCAGGATCGCCAAGCAGGTGACCCAGAAGGCGATCCTCAAGACGGCCGTGCCGATCGTGGGCGTGGGGATCTCAGCGGGTTGGAACTACGCCACCACACGGGTGATGGGAGCGCGGGTGCGCCATGGCGTGCGCGTGTCGGCTGCGTTGCGGGAGGAGACCCGGCGGCTGCAGGGGCAGATCGGCCGTAATGAACAGGCGGAGGTGGCGGTGCTCGAGGGCCTGATGGCCCTGGCTCTGGCCGACAGGAACTTCGATGACAAGGAACGGGAGGTGTATCTCACCTTCCTCAAGCAGCTGGCCCTGCCGGAGGAGGAGCTGCAGCGGCTGGCGGAGAAGGTCAACGCCGATCTCGATGGGGCCTGCGCGTCGTTGCGTTCGATACAGGTACCTGCCAACCGGGAATCCGTGGCGCGCTGCTTTTGCCTGATCGCGGCGGCCGATGGCGAGCTGCAGGCCGCTGAAGAGGGGGTACTGGCTCGGCTGTTGGAGGCCCTCGGCCATGAGCAGCTGCTGGAGGAACAGCCCGAGTTGGCCAAGCGGTTCCGCAGGGAGGATGGCACCTTTGATCAGGCGCTGTTTGCTGCCGGGGATTTTGCCAGTCGAGCCGGAGCGAAGGTGGGAGAAGCTCTGGGCTGGGCGGGCAAGCTCTTCAACAAGGACAAGCCAGCGGAGGCGGACGCCGCAGCGGTGGTCTTCGAGGCGACGGTGGAGGAGAAAACCAATGAGGTGATCCTGGCCGGGATGGAGCGGCTCACACAGCGGTTTGCGGCTGGGGAGCTGAGCCAGGATGAGTACAAGGTTCAATTCGCGGTGCTGGTGGAGCAGCTGAAGAAATGAAGTACGAACCGATCATCAAACTCTCACTCAAGAGCCACTCGGAGCTAACCGAGCGATGGGTCCAGGACCGCATTGCCGAAAACCCTCAGATCCTTGGGCTGGGGGATGTGGTGCTCAAGGACAAGGAGCGCATCCAGCCCAGGGCGGGCCGACTGGATTTGCTTCTCCAGGACGCGGAGGCCAGCCACCGCTACGAGGTGGAGGTACAGCTCGGGAAGACCGATGAATCTCACATCATCCGCACGATCGAATACTGGGACATCGAGCGAAAGCGCTATCCCCAGTACGAGCACACGGCGGTGATCGTGGCAGAGGAGATTACGGCCAGATTCCTCAATGTGATTTCCCTGTTCAACGGCACCATTCCCCTGATCGCGATCCAGATGAGTGCGGTGCAGCTCTCAGGCACAGTGTCTCTGCTGTTCACCACCGTGCTGGATGAGGCTCGCTTCGGGCTGGTGGATGAAGACGAAGAATTGCAGGAAGTGACCGATCGCGCTTACTGGGAAGCAAGAGGTTCAAAAGCAACAGTAGCAATGGCCGATGAAGTGTTGAAATTGGTAGCTGAGTTCGCTCCAGGGCTAGGAGTGTGTCGCTCGTAGCGCCGCCGCTCACGCCATCCAGCGCAGCTCGGCACTTCTTTCTTTACCGTCTTCCTTTGAATTTCGGACGCGGTTCGCTGACTTCTGCTCAGCCGTGGGGGTCTGCCCCCCTATCCCGTTGCCATCGCCTCCTGCAGCCTCTGTTTCTTCAGGTGGCGCCACAGCTTGTTGAGGTTGTGGGTTGTTCCCCAGAGCATCCATTCCCCATTCACCTTGGCCAGCCCGCGCAGCAGGAAGCGCCGCAGCCCTCGCACTTCTTTGGTTTGACCAAACACCGGCTCCACGATCGTTTTGCGCTTGGCGTAGATCTCTCGGCCTTCTTTCTTGCGTAGCTTGCGGGCCATCTTGCCTTTGGCATCCAGCCCCTTGGGGATCGGGCCATAGATCGGTGGTAATGGCTGACCGTGCGGCAGCCTGCCCGTCGCGATGTGGGGGTCGGTGCCTCGCTTTTCGCAGGCAGAAACGTTGTCCTCACTCCAGTAGCCCGCATCAGCAATGAACGTCCTGGGCACCTGGGTGGTGTTGGCCATGGTGCGCTCCAGCATGGGCACCAGGTGCTCTGGATCCGGCGGTTGGTTGCTGACGCCCATCGCCACGATCACCTGGTGATCGCCATCGACGGCCGCTTGGCAGTTGTAGCCCTGCAGCAGGTTGCCGTCGCTTTTCATGATGTGGCTGTCTGGATCCGTGTAGTTCCGCTGCGCAGCGGCTGTGGGGCTGCCATCGGCCCGATGGGCCAGGCCGCGATAAGGCATGGCGTCAGCCGGCTGAGGATCCAATCCTTCCGGCTCAAGGCCTGCCTCCTGGGCCTTCTCGATCGCTAGCTCCTTGGCGGCCTCTGCTTTCTCCTGCGCCTTGGCTGCTTTGCCAGCCAGCTTCTGCTGTTCGCTGGCATCCGCTACTGCGGCATCGGCAGCAGCAGCAGCATCCGCCACCGCAGCTTCTGCCTCTGCTGCCTGCTTGGCGCGATCACGGGCAGCGGCGGCCGCTGCTTCTGCCTCCAACGCTTGTCGGGCATG
This sequence comes from Synechococcus sp. CBW1108, assembly GCF_015840335.1. Lineage (NCBI taxonomy): Bacteria > Bacillati > Cyanobacteriota > Cyanophyceae > Synechococcales > Synechococcaceae > Synechococcus > Synechococcus sp. CBW1108. The sequence goes on along the minus strand of NZ_CP060395.1, from coordinate 3,108,588 downwards.
GCGGATCTTCTTCAGCCGGTCCTCGCGCCGCCGCAGCTCCTTGGGCAGATCACTGCCCAGCTTGCCTTTGCCGTACTTGCCGTCTTCCTGCGCATCAAGGATCTCGGCCCGGCGCATCAGCTCCTTGATCTCCTTCTCGAGCTGCGCCTCGGCTTTGAGCATCCGCTCGTGGCTCATCGCTTTGTGTTTGGAGGCATTGGCCTGCACCTTGGTGCCGTCCAGCGCCACATGGCCCAGGCTGACCATGCCGGCCGCCTGACAGAGGCGCAGGATCTGAACGAACAGCTCGCTCAGGGCCTCAAGGTTGCGGCGCCGGAACTCACTGATCCGGCTGTGGTCCGGCTGCTGGTTGCCGGTAAGCACCCGGAAGGCCAGATCCTCGTAGCAGGCCCGCTCAATCTTCCGGGAGGAGACCGTGCCCACGCAGTAGGCGTAAAGCAGCAATAGCGTCATCATCCTGGGGTCGAAACCCTTCTCGCCACGGGGATCTTTGCTCTGGGCAGGGATCACGATCGCCGACAGATCCAGCTCATCGACCAGATCGAGCAGGAAATACACCTGATGGTCAGCGGTCAGCCAGTCACTCGGTGAGGCCGGCAGCAAGGAGGTCTGCTCCGGCTGCCAGGGACGAAAGGTCTTGCGCTTCTGCATGCCCCATTTTATCGCCCAGATCCACTGCTGTCACTGGGATCAGGGCAGATTTGGATACGTCTGTGGAGTGTCGCTGGGTGATCTACGCGCAACAGCCTCCTAGAGCTGAAATACAACAAGTTTTATATCGGTTTGGCCACAAATGGTCAGCCCAATAACTTCGTCCAGTTCAGGCCACAGAAGAACGCCTTGAGAGTGGAGGTGCGATTGCCACAATCCCAGGAAACGGAAGCCGCTATCGAGGCCTCTGAGTTAGACGTGATGGACTATGACAAGCGGTGGGGGCGATACCGATTGCGGCTCAGTAAGGGAGAGATAGTCACATACTCTGAGGTTCTCAGCGAACTAGTTAAGAAGGCTTATCTCGCCGCGGGCAAAGCTGATGAGTAGCAGCCAGGTCGGACATTGCTCTGGCGAGGAACTAAGGCAAACCCATCGCTTCTTGAAAATCCAGCTAGTGACTCTGCACTCTCGTTGGCACGAGTACAAGAGTTTATTTGGACACTCCAAGGAGCGAGTTGACCTCCTTAATCAGTGCGCTGGTGGCTTTTTTCATGCTGTGCAGTTTGCCTTGCTCCAGCAGATCGAGCTATCCATAGTGCGACTGCTAGATCCTGCAAGGCAAGGCTATAGCAATATGAACATGACTTTTTCTCGGCTAGTTCAGTTGGCCGAAGCGATGTTCCAGGAGAATCAGACGATTCACCTGTATGGGAAGCTCCAACTTGCCCATGACTGCTCCAAGCGACTTAAGAGCCGCAGGAACAAAGCGGTTGCCCATCTTGATGTTGATGCAATCCAGAAAGAGGACCAATCAGTTCTTGAATGGCCTCGCATTGAGGAGGTTGATGCCTCCCTTAACGCATTAACCGGACTGGCTAATGCTTACGAGCAGCTGGCCGGTTTGCCAATCATGATTTACGACGCCGCAGACATTCGCGCTGGATCTGAGGCTTTGGTCGGTCACCTCGACAATTCACTTCGGCTTAAAGAGCTTGTTCGCGATGGGTTCCTAAGTCAGGAGCTGGCCTATCCGACGCGATTCCGTTCAAAGAACTCCCAAGCCACCCGATAGTCCTGCACCCGATCACAGAGATCAAACGGTGCCTCATAGGTGATCGTGCGCTCCACAGGCCCACCAGGCAGCGTGTCATCAACGATCGTGCGGGAAACCGTGCCGGTCTTCATGTCGGCGATGTCCTCCCAGCCGGTCGTTTTGTTGGCGCCACGGCCTGAACCCTTGCGGGGAAAACCGACGCCGGTGAGTCCCTTGCTGGCGGTGAACACGATGCGGCCATTGCGGTCGTACCAGGTGTCGCGTTCGTATTGCTGCATCACCGGAAACTGCACGCGATAGATGGTGATCAGTTCATCGAGCGTGAGCTTGAGGGCCTGGGCCACCAGCACATCGATCTCCACCAAGGCTTGGCGGCGGGCGTAATCGGTGCGCAGGGCACAATCACGCTGCCAGATGGGAGTGAGATTGCTGAAGAAGCTGTTAAGCAGGCGTGGATCGTCTTTGGCCCAGCGTTGCTGGCGGAAGAATTCGACCCAGCACTCGCTCCAGAGATCGGCGTAGTGGGTGGTGAGGCAGTTCAGAGTTAACATCCTGGCGTGCAATGCACTATCGCTAACCAATTCAAACTCGGGCATGGGTATCTGCCTGGCCAGTTCATTTCTGATATCACTCTTGCCGGTAGTCTTCACAAAGAAATCGACTGGAACTGATGCAGATACAGATGCAAGTCGTATTGACTGATTCACTCTGCACGTGGTCACGCTCAGTGCACCCGCGATGTGTGCAGCGCCACGGGGTATGAGTGTAGGGATCAGGGTCCTTTCCCCTGACTGGCTGAGTTGCCTCCGAAAAAAGATTCTTGGGTATTCCGTCACCGGCTTCTTCTCCCCCCACGGCACCCGAGGAGTGCGGGCGCGGTATTCAGCAGGCGAAACATCCCGCAAGTAGTTGGTGCGTGGGAGATAGTTGTCGGGCAGGGCAGCAAGATCAAGACAATCAAATGCTTGATTACTAGAGCAAACTGTCCTAGGTGTCTTGTACAGTGGAGAAGCCACATAAAATTGTGGGCCACACAAGATCAGCTCGGAAATAGTGTCGGGGAAGTTGGTGTCTCGCCGGATAGTGCCTTCTTTCTGAGCATTGGTTTCATGCCACATCTCCAGCGCGATGTATTCCCCATGGAGATCGCCAAGCCGCCTGGGTACACTTGCAAACTTTTCCAGCACGCTTATGAGCTGATGCGTATGAATTGACGGTAGTCGAGCCTCGTAAGCAGAAGTCCCAGCCTCATCATACAATTGGGCAAAAAGTTGAAGCTCGGCAATGCCGACAGAAACTGCACGCGATGGATGGCCACTTAGGATCCATTTGCCGCTCTCATCTTTGATTCCCGGAACGGACAAACCTGTCACCCCCTCTTGCATGCAGGCCTGAAGAGTCTTCGGATGCAATAGATTTGCAATTGTAATAAACTTACGGCTCTCATCAGCGCCTGAGCGCTTTTGATAAATGTTGATACTATAGCGAGTTTCATCATGCACTTCGGAAAATAAGAATAGCTTATTCTGAAATTGAAAATGCCAACGGAGCGATCGCAAAAGAGTGGCTCGAAGTGCTTTGCCTTTTGGGTCGTCATACACCCCCTCCGGATGCAAAAACCCCTGAACCCCCTGTTCGGAGGCCGCCCGCCAGGCTTGCGGCAGAAAGCACTTATAGAGATTCGTCTGGCTGCCCTTCAATAGCGGATAATTGCCCACCGCATTTAGAAATGCCTGACTACCGTTCTGCCCCTCAAACTCTTCCAGATAGGCCGCCCGCAGATCTGGATGGACGGCAAATGCGTCATTCCTCCGCTTCGCCAGTTCGCTGGCACTCACCTTGCGGATCAGCACCATCGGGTCGGCATCACCGATCACGCCTTTCTCCTCCCACTCCACCTTCAGCCAGGGTGGGTTGCCCACGATCAGATCAAAGCCACCGCCCTTGAGCAGATCGGCGAATTCCAGATCCCAGTGCAGCGGCCGGATGCGCTCGCGCACCGCTTCCACCTGGCGCAGGCGCTCAAACTCGGCCTTGAGCTTCTCCACATCCACAAAGCCGTGGCGGTCGGAAAAGTCCACCGCAAGTTGCCTGGGTTGCGTGTCGGCAAATAAATTCCCCTGGCCCAGCTCGGGCGTCACGCCCTGCTCTAGATCACCCAGGATCATGCTCAGCTCCAGCAGCCAGGTATCGCGGCTGGGTAATGAACCTGCCTCGTTGATTGGCCAGAACCAAAGCGCACTCCAGTAGTCCATCGCCCACTTCAGCCGCAGGCGGGCATTGGTGTTAGCCACATCACGGCCATTTACCTCCTGCTCTTGGATGCGGTCTTTGAGTTCCAGCGATGTCCAGGCAACGTCGTTTGCTCCAGTTGTTTCGCTCTCTGGCCATACCGGCAGCGGATCGGTAGTGCGCAGGCGTAACTGTTTCTGCTGCTCGGCCCAGGCCTTCCATAGGTCATCCACCAGCTTGCTAAGCCGCAGCAAGTGGGAAATCTGGGACTCACTGAACGCCTCACCCACAAACGCCTTGTTCCAGCGCTGGCAGCGCTCGATGGCCTCTGGCTCCAGCTCCTTAATCACCTTGCCTTTGTAGGCAGCCATGCCCGGATCGGGCAGCAGGAAGTGGAAGATTGCACCTTCCGGCAGTTCCACATCCCAGGCCAGCTCCTCTGGAGCGTGTTCATGCCAGAGCTTGCTGGGCTTCGCCTTCCGACCACTACCCGTGGGTAGCTGGTTCACCCGGTAGATCTGGCGCCTGGCACCGATCAACGAGTTGCCGCACACCAGCTGCTGGCTGAACCAAGGCACAAACGCACGCCCGTTCTCTGGCGTAAAGATGCTGTTGAGCCAGAGGCTCACCTCAGCCAGCTCAACCGCTACCGGGTTGAGGTCAATGCCGAAAACGTTCTGATCGGCCAGGCGCATCTTCACCTTTTGGAGTTCGGTGGCGAACTGCTCGTGGGGGATACTCCGTCCGGTTTCCTGCTGGCGCAGCTCTAGGTAGGCCTGGGCCAGCTGGTTCACCACTTCGTTCAAGAACGCGGCTGAACCCATTGCTGGCTCACATACCTTGAGCTGCAGAATCTCGGCTGCTGTTTTACCTGGCAGCAGCTCTTTGAGCGCATATTTCACCAGGCACTGGGTGAGCGATTCGGGCGTGTAGTAGCTGGCGCTTTTTTCGCGGTCGCGCCCGGCCAACCTGTAGATGAAGCTGCCCTTGGGGTGACACCTGGGTTTACCGGTGTCTTTCTCGGCCACTATCTCTTCTGCCATATAGGCCTTGAGCTGCTCGGCCGTTACGAAGTGACCCACTTCCAGCTCGTTGTGCTCCTGGCCGCTGGCAATGGCGCTGTCTGTGTCATCGCCTCCTTCTTCGTTGCTGTTTCCTGGTTCGTCGTCGTCATCGCTGGCGGCTGCTTTGTCCTTCTTGGGGGCGGGTTGCACTTCAAACAGGTCTTCTTCTGCAAAGAAGCCCCGAAAGCTCAGCAGCGCCTCATACACAGCACCCAATTGGTTGATGCCCAGCTGGGAGTAACTCACCCGGCCGCGCCTTTTGCCCTTGCCTTCCTTGGTGAGCGACATCAGCTCGATCACCTCGCGAAGCACCACGTTGCGGAAACGCACGCGGGTGAGCGCAGGCATGCGCTCGGGGTCAAACAGGTGCGCCTTCAGGGGTGTGAGGCGGAAGCTGTCGTGAAAGGGGTCGCCGGCATCGGCTATCGGCAGCTGGGCTGTGGCGTCCTCACGTTTGGGGTAGCCCTCCCAGATCATCTGGAACAGCCGATCCAGTGAGTCGCTGATGTAGGTGCCTTCTTTGTCTTCCTCGCTGCCGAGCTCGGCGGTGTCCATCTCGCGCAGGCTTTCGAGGCTGTAGCCGAGGCGATACACGTCACTGCCCATCGGCGCATAGCCCAGATCGGGCCGGCTCTCGATATAAAAGAGAAACAGCAGCCGGTACATGTACCGCAGGCACTCCAGCGTCAGCTGGTCGGCGTCGGTCTTGCCCTTGAACACGCCTTCGCTTTTGCTGCGGCGCCAGTGGATCGCCTCATTACCGAGCAGCTCGATCGATTTGCGCAGGGCGTACTTGAGATCGCCGCTTACCTCATAGGCGTGCTTATGGCTGTTCTCGTCCAGCTCATCAAGCAACGGTGTGCCGCCGCCTGTGGGGCAGGTGTGCTCGCGGTGCAGCAACGTGGCCGCCGCCAGCACCGCATCGGGGTTGTTCTCGCCCAGCAGCGTATCGAGCTCAAAGCGCAGCAGCCGTGAGGCCGCCCATTTCTGCCGGTCGATCAGCAGCAGCTGGTCGCGGCTCACCGCTAACACCCAGCGCGGCGGAATGTCCTGCGCGAAGATTCGCTCGGAGATCAGTTCCTCCCAGGTTTCCCCCTCCAGGACCATTCCGAGGGATGGGTCGTTGATCTGGCAGGCCCAGTTCGTCGCGATCGTGAGCTCGAGCGGGTCTGCGGGCTCATCGCTGGGGTTGAAGCACTCCACCACCCACAGCCAAGGCTCGCCCTTGGCGTTGTTCACCTCCGCCAGAAGAGGGATCTGGTAGGGCTCACCACCGATCAACACCGGTTCGGGCTTGGGGGCGTAGGGGTAGCCCAGGGCCTGCATCAGAGGCTGGAAGAACAGCTCACGCTGGAGCCGCAGGCGCTCGGCTGGGTCGTTTGCAATTCCCAGCTCGGCCTCGCGCAGTTTCTGCCAGGGTTTGCGCAGCCCCTTGAACAGCACCTCCGGTGTGGAGACATCTGAGGTGGGATCGGCCTGGAGCTGGGCCGTGGCCTCTTCAGCCCAGCGCTCGCGCACCTTCTTGATGTCGTTCGTCAGAACGCTCTCGAGGTAGTGGGCGGAATAGAACTCGTTGGCGTTGCTGATGCCTGGTAGTGCCATGGATCAAGCCTCCCGATGCAGCACGGCCACTACCTTCAGGTAGGGCGCGGGTTCGATGGTCATCACTTCATTCACAAAGCGTTCGTGGTCGTCGAAACGCACGTCGATCGCCTTCTGCTGGGCCAGGCGCCGCTTCTCCTTGATCTGCTGCGGGCGCTGATCATTGGCGTAGCTCAGCTCCAGCTGCTCCACCTGGCGGCCTCGCAATCGCTTCAGGCGTTCACGCTGGGCCTGAAGCTCCGGTTGCATGCGGGCGGTCCAGCGTTCGGCGCAGCGCATCAGATAGTCGTTGGCCTTGCCAACGGCATATGGCAACTGCTTGCGCAGATGCTCGGGGATGGCGTCATTGGGGTTGGCATAGGGCTTGCGGCCCAACTGCAACCGCTCGGCCACCGCCTCGAACGCCTCCACGTCCACCACGTTCAGGCCCGTTCCGGCGAAGCGCACCGCCACCCACTCCTGAACAACCGGCACCCCCTTCTGGTTGGGGATCGTGCCCTGAAACACCATCACCACCTCACCGGGCTCTAGGAGTGTGTCGCTCGTAGCGCCGCCGCTCACGCCATCCAGCGCAGCTCGGCACTTCTTTCTTTACCGTCTTCCTTTGAATTTCGGACGCGGTTCGCTGACTTCTGCTCAGCCGTGGGGGTCTGCCCCCCTATCCCGTTGCCATCGCCTCCTGCAGCCTCTGTTTCTTCAGGTGGCGCCACAGCTTGTTGAGGTTGTGGGTTGTTCCCCAGAGCATCCATTCCCCATTCACCTTGGCCAGCCCGCGCAGCAGGAAGCGCCGCAGCCCTCGCACTTCTTTGGTTTGACCAAACACCGGCTCCACGATCGTTTTGCGCTTGGCGTAGATCTCTCGGCCTTCTTTCTTGCGTAGCTTGCGGGCCATCTTGCCTTTGGCATCCAGCCCCTTGGGGATCGGGCCATAGATCGGTGGTAATGGCTGACCGTGCGGCAGCCTGCCCGTCGCGATGTGGGGGTCGGTGCCTCGCTTTTCGCAGGCAGAAACGTTGTCCTCACTCCAGTAGCCCGCATCAGCAATGAACGTCCTGGGCACCTGGGTGGTGTTGGCCATGGTGCGCTCCAGCATGGGCACCAGGTGCTCTGGATCCGGCGGTTGGTTGCTGACGCCCATCGCCACGATCACCTGGTGATCGCCATCGACGGCCGCTTGGCAGTTGTAGCCCTGCAGCAGGTTGCCGTCGCTTTTCATGATGTGGCTGTCTGGATCCGTGTAGTTCCGCTGCGCAGCGGCTGTGGGGCTGCCATCGGCCCGATGGGCCAGGCCGCGATAAGGCATGGCGTCAGCCGGCTGAGGATCCAATCCTTCCGGCTCAAGGCCTGCCTCCTGGGCCTTCTCGATCGCTAGCTCCTTGGCGGCCTCTGCTTTCTCCTGCGCCTTGGCTGCTTTGCCAGCCAGCTTCTGCTGTTCGCTGGCATCCGCTACTGCGGCATCGGCAGCAGCAGCAGCATCCGCCACCGCAGCTTCTGCCTCTGCTGCCTGCTTGGCGCGATCACGGGCAGCGGCGGCCGCTGCTTCTGCCTCCAACGCTTGTCGGGCATGGCGGATCTTCTTCAGCCGGTCCTCGCGCCGCCGCAGCTCCTTGGGCAGATCACTGCCCAGCTTGCCTTTGCCGTACTTGCCGTCTTCCTGCGCATCAAGGATCTCGGCCCGGCGCATCAGCTCCTTGATCTCCTTCTCGAGCTGCGCCTCGGCTTTGAGCATCCGCTCGTGGCTCATCGCTTTGTGTTTGGAGGCATTGGCCTGCACCTTGGTGCCGTCCAGCGCCACATGGCCCAGGCTGACCATGCCGGCCGCCTGACAGAGGCGCAGGATCTGAACGAACAGCTCGCTCAGGGCCTCAAGGTTGCGGCGCCGGAACTCACTGATCCGGCTGTGGTCCGGCTGCTGGTTGCCGGTAAGCACCCGGAAGGCCAGATCCTCGTAGCAGGCCCGCTCAATCTTCCGGGAGGAGACCGTGCCCACGCAGTAGGCGTAAAGCAGCAATAGCGTCATCATCCTGGGGTCGAAACCCTTCTCGCCACGGGGATCTTTGCTCTGGGCAGGGATCACGATCGCCGACAGATCCAGCTCATCGACCAGATCGAGCAGGAAATACACCTGATGGTCAGCGGTCAGCCAGTCACTCGGTGAGGCCGGCAGCAAGGAGGTCTGCTCCGGCTGCCAGGGACGAAAGGTCTTGCGCTTCTGCATGCCCCATTTTATCGCCCAGATCCACTGCTGTCACTGGGATCAGGGCAGATTTGGATACGTCTGTGGAGTGTCGCTGGGTGATCTACGCGCAACAGCCTCCTAGACCATCGCTCAGCTGGAGCACGGGTGCGCAGTGTCGCTGGAAGCTGATCTGGCCGCGGTCGGCGAGCCAATCCACCAGCGGGTGCAGATCCCAGAGATATTCCAGCTCCGGGCGGCTGGAATCCTGGCGGCGGCTCTGCTCGAGGGCTCGCTGCAGGGCGGCCACCTCCGTGGAGAGCACCAGGCGCTGGCCCCGGGGCGGCTGCAGCTCCCGTGGATAGCGGTCGTAGCGGCGCTGCAGATCGCTGGGCGGGGTGATCTCCAGACGCTGTTGATCGGCGTCGGCGCGGAGATCCAGCTTCTCGCCGCGGCGCTCCATCTGCTCGGCCACCGCCTCCAGTGCCGCATCCACGTAGTTCCACAGGCTGGAGAACAGGCTGAAGGGTTGGCGCTGCTGCACCTGGATGTCCGTGGAATCAGACTCGGAGTCCTGCCCATCCGTTCCATAGAACTCGTCGAAAATGCTGTCAGCGCTGCTCTTTGTCAGGAAGCGCTTCGCCTTCTCATCCATCCGCTGCTCAAGCGCATCCAGGGAGCCGCTCTCATACGCCCGGCTGATCTCCTCCTCCTCGCCAACAGGGTCGTAGACGCCCAGAAACACCGCCGGATCGCCGATGTTCTGCTGGGCCTGCTCGTCTTTGCGCTTGAGCAGGCGCAGCACCTTCTCGGCATCACCCATGCCCTCGCTGCGGGAGCAGCTGAGCAGGTAGCGGATCTGGGGTTGCTGAGTCTGCCCGTAGCGGTCGATGCGGCCATTGCGCTGTTGCAGCGTCATCAGCGACCAGGGGATATCCACGTGCACCAGCCGGTGGCTGAGGTAGTGCAGGTTGAGGCCCTCGGAAGCCACCTCGGTGGCCACCAGGATCCGCACGGCCTCTTTCTCCTGGGCGAACTGCTCGACCACACGCGTCTGCTCCACATCGGGCATGGCGCCATCGAGCCCCACCACCGCGCCGGTGGGCAGGCCCAGGTCGTCAGCCAGGTGCTCCACCAGGAAGCGCTGGGTTTCGCGCCTGCCGGTGAACAGCACGATCCGGTCCCTGGGGTCCTTGCCGCTCCACTTCCAGTCGGTGCGGATCAGCAGAAGCAGGCGCTGGTATTTGGAGAAGTCAGCCGGGCCGATCGCAGCCAGCAGGGGCTCCAACTCTTCCAGGGCCGCCTGGTCGGCAGGGGCCGGGCTGGCGGCGGCCGCCAGGCGCTTGAGCCGGTTGCGCACCGTCTCCAGGGCTGCCATCGGGCTGGAGAGCAAGCTCTTGGCCAGGGTGGTCTTGAAAAGCTGGCCGGCCTTGGCCTTGGCATCGCTGTCAGGGAGCTTGAGGTCTTTGAGCAGGGCGAACACCCGCTCCTCCCGCTCGCTTGCCGCACACTCCACATCGGCGGTGTCGCGCTCCTTGACGCTGCTGCGCAGGTCAGCGATCACGTCTTTGCGGAAGCGCCGCACATACAGATCCTTGATGTCGTCCTTGGTGTACTTGCTCGGATCAGCGATGGCCGTTGGATCGAGCATGTTCATCAGGCTCGCGAAGCTCTCCGGCTTGCCGTCATGGGGGGTCGCTGACAGCAGGATCAGGGTTTCCGATCGTGTCGCCAGCCGCTCCGCCAGCCGCGCCCGCTGGCTCTTCTGGGCGCCGCGGGCCCGCTCGGCCACGTTCTGACATTCATCGATGACGATGATGTCCCAGCTGGCGTTGTCGAGATAGAAGCGGTAGTCCCGGTCGTTCTTGAGCGTGTCGACCGAAACAATCGCCTTGTCGTAGTAGTGAAACGGATTCTGGTTCGTCGGGATCTGCTCGCGGATCCGCTGGATCCCCACCGAATCGAGCCGCACCAGTGGGATCGAGAAGCGCGTCCAGAATTCCTTCTGGAACTGCACCAGCATGCTCTTGGTGGTCACCACCAGCAACCGCTTGCCCCTCCCGCGCCGGATGAGCTCGCTGCAGAGAATGCCGCACTCCAGCGTCTTGCCCAGTCCCACTGCATCAGCAATCAGCAGCCGCCTGCGCGGCATGGCCAGGGCCTTGGCGGCCGGCTCCAGCTGGTAGGGCAATGCATCCATCGCTGCCCGCTGGCCCACCACCAGGGCGTTGTCGGTAGGGACGGAGCGCCGCAGGTGGGCCTCTATAAACAGAAGGCTGTCGCGGTAGCGGGGCGACGGGTCGCTCACCAGGGCCGTGTCTTCCGGCTGCAGCACTTTGAAGCTGCCGGCCGCCTTCTCAACCTCGACCAGAAAGCGGGCTTCCTTTTCGCGCAGGAACGGCGAGACCCCCACCACGTCCACCACCTGTTGGCCATCGGAGCTGCGGCCGAGACTGCGCACCAGCCACTCGGCGCTGCGGCACTCGATGCGGGCACCGGGAGCGAGGACGGCGTCGGGCATCAGTGGCAATGTGCAGCTGTGTGCATGACTTCAGCTGGCGAAACCGCTAGCGAGGCAGCATGAGAGCCCCAGTCTGCGTCGCCTTGACGGCATTCGCTGTTGTTCTGCTGCGTCTGAAACCCTCATCACGACTGGCTTCCATGCAGATCCTGCATGGTTTGTGCCCTGGCGATCTGAACCCGCAGCAACCGCAGGCACTGCCGGGCCGCCCTGCTGTTCACGGCCCCTTGGGGCAGCAGCAACCAGAGCTGCTCAATCAAGGCTGGCTGGTCGGCCAGGGGCGTCAGGCTATGGGCCTCGATCCACCCAGACCCCAGCAGCTCCCTGCACACCGGCAGCGCCAGCGCCCGATCCCGCGCCCGCTTGATCCAGGCGGCCGGTTCCTGGCAGGCCCTCGGTTGCCGTTGCACCGAGAAGCCATGCCACTCCACGGCTTGGTGCAGCAGGGGTAGGGCGTCCTTGCCCGGAAGCAACACTCGCTTCGTGGTGGGTGTGGTGGTCACCAACTGCAGCGCTAGCTGCCCCAGCGGCAGCGCTGCGACCCCGTCCCATTGGGGTATCGACCCCGTGGGCAGCCGCCGCTCCAGGCAGAAGGAGCTAACGATCGCCCCATCCAGCAGCCCATGGCGCACCAGCTCGGCCCAGTGCCTGCCGCCGCGAAATCGCGCCGGCACCTGCTGCACCCCATCGATGCCCACCAACAGGGCCTGGTGGAGCAGGTCGGTGCCGATGCGCAGCAAACCTCCCATCAGCCGGTGGGCCCGATAGGCCAACCGCAGGTGCTTTAAGCATTCGTTGTGGCCAAAGCGGCAGACCTTTCTGCCCGGATCAGGCAACAGCTGGAACTGCTGCTGCATCAACTGCACGCTGCGGCACACGGTGCTCTGATGCACGGCAAGAGCGGCACCGGCCTTGGCCTGGGAACCGCAGAGCTCAAGAAAATCGAGGTTGTGCAGATCTTGCAAGGGAGTGGGCGGGGCATAGGCGCCCGTTGCCCTCCGGGGGGAGGAGCGGGCTGCGCTGCTGCAGGAGTGGGCCACGGGCTGCATGGATGTTGCTGAATGCAGCGTCAACGCAGCGGAGCCTGACAGGAGTGTTTTACGTGCGAAATAGTGGAGGGTCTCGCCCTGCTGCTGGTTGCCCATGGCGTTGCGCTGCCACCTGCTGATCGGCCAGCCCGCCAGCGGCAAAACCACCCTCGCCAACGCGTTGGCGCCCTTGCTCACCGGCCCGGGCGATCCGCCGGCCCAGGTGCTCTCCACCGACGTGATCCGCGCCGAAGTCTTTGGTGATGCAGCAGTGCAGGGCCCCTGGACCGACATCCAGCAGCGGCTGCACCAGCGCATTCAAGAGGCCGTGGCTGCGGGCACTCCGGTGATCGTCGATGCCACCCATGCCCGCCGCCCCTGGCGCCTGGCCATCACCCAGGCATTGCCGCTACCTGCGTCAGTGGAGTGGATCGGCTGGTGGCTCTACACCGATCTGCCCACCTCGCTGGAGTGGAACGGCCGGCGCGAGCGGGCCGTGCCGGTGCCAGTGATCCAGGAGATGGCCGCTGCCCTTGCCGATCCCTATTTCGGGCCGTGCCGGGCGGAGGGTTTCGCGGCGATCTGCGCCGTGGTGCCCACCCATCACGACGACCTGACGCCGGTGCTGCAGGCCGAACTTGCCGGGCTGGACCGGCGCATCCGCTCCGCCACCAACCGCGAACGCAAGTTGCAGCGCCACGGCTACTCGCGCCTGCTTGATCTCGAGCGGTTGCTTTATCTGATCAAGCTGCTGAGCACCTGGCCCGATCTGGCCGCCACCGACCCCGCCAACGCAGAGGAGCTCGAGGCAATCCTCTCGCCCCTGCCAGAAGGAGACCTGGCGGATCGCGCTGCTGCCTTTCTGGGCCGCATCCATGGCGCCTGCTACGCCGATGCTGCTGCCATCAGGGCTGACCTGGCCTGGCTGGAGGCCAATGGCTTCTGCAGTGCGGTGCCCAGTGCGGCGCCGATTCAGCTGGCGCCGATCCCCACAGCTCAGCGCGCAGGGGGCGCCATCCATGGCGGTCTGCCGCCGATGGGTGATGGGCCGGTGTTTCTACGGGTGATGACCCTGCTGCGTCATCTGCTGCAGGTGCCCTTTGATCGGCCGGCAGAGCGCGGCGCCAACCTGCACCAGCACCTGATCGCTGCCACCGAAACCATCCCCGGCGCCTACCTGCCCGGTGAAACGGCATCCCTGCGCAAGGACCTCGAGAAGATCCTCACCCCCTACGGCTTTCGCAACCGCAACGACAACGTGCGCCACGGCTACTGCCTGGGCACCGCCGTGCTCTCCCCGGCCAGGCTGCGGGAGGTGCACAACGTGGTGCAGCAGGCGGCCGGCCGCCTGGCCGATCCATCGGCGCAGGACCTGTTGGCCGAGCTGGATGAACGGCTGGGCTGGGCCGGCATCAGCGCCGATGGGCTGCCGCCTGTGCGCAGCTACGCCCGCCATGCCGTGGTGGATGCGGCCCTGGTGCGCCGGGATTCCCTGGCCGCACCGCGGCGGGCAGAAGCCATTGAGGCGGCGATTGTGGAACACCGCCGCGTGCTGCTGCAGCGCTACCCCGGCGTTGGCAGCTTTGCCGATAGCCCTGCTGGTGAGCTGCGGGTGTGGCCGCTGCAGCTGATCTTCCACAACGTCGGCTGGTATCTCCTCTACGAGGAAGACCAGGTGGGCCATGGGCAGGGGCTGATCCGCAGCGAGCGGCTCGATCGCCTGGCTTTGCGCAGCGGCGATGGTGGCTTTCGTCGCAGCAGCGAGGAGCATTCCGCCGCCTTGGGCCGGCTGGAGCGGTTACTGCACCAGAGCGGCGGCATTTATTTCGGCGCTGATCTGGAGCAGCAGCTGGCGATTGCTAGCCCCTCGGCCCAGCGCCGCAGCCAGGCGCTGATCACCCTGCGATTTTGCTGCGCCCCCTGGGCGTTTGCCTTTATCCGCGAGGGGCTGCAGCGCTACCCGATCGAGCACATCCGCTTCTCCAAGCCGCTGCCTGGTGATAGCTGGTGGCAACACCCCAAGGCACCGCACCTGCTGGAGCCCGGCCCTACCGACTCCAGCCATCCCTATCCGGTGGAGCTGGATTTACCGCCGTGGACCGTGGCCGCCGACATCGACCTGCGCAGCTGGCTATTTGCCTTTGGCGGCGGCATCCGCATTGAAAGACCAGATGCGCTCAGGCAGGAGCTGCTGCAGCGTTGCCGGGAGGCGATTGGGGCCAATGGCGACGGGCCTGCCGATCAATCCCCAGAAGCACAGCAGATCAGCGGCAACCGCCGCTTCTTCCCGAGCCGACTGCGCCGCGACTGAAGAGTCGCTGTAACGACAGATCAATAGGTTCCGCCCGATACAGCCAGCCGTCCCTGGTTCTGGCCATGGTGCTGGGGACAGCAAGGGAAATATGCAGGCAACCGGATCCCCTACTCGGCGTAGCAACGCAAACCAGGCCATCGAGCGCAAATACCGCCTGATCGATGGCAGTTGCGAGCCCCACCGGCAGCTTGACGGCCAATACAGCTCCCTGGATGAAGCCATTGCCGATGCCATTGCCTGGATCGGCGATCTCAGTGAGCCCGACCATCCCGCCAGCCTGATCGGCGTGGAGGTAACCAGCGGCAATGGCGACTGGCGCACCTGCCGCGTGCCGGGCCCGTTGCTCTGTCCGCTGCACCGCTGAGCCACCGAGCCCCTGCTCAAGTCCCTAACGGCTTCCAACAGAAACCCCCCGGCATGTGCGGGGGGTCTCCGGAGCGGCCGGGCATGGGGAGGCTGGCGCTCATGCCGGCACCTGCATCGCTTGTGCCTTGAATTCACTTTGAAAGCAACACTGGGGCAAGGCTGCTGCTGCGCAACAAATGCACACAACCCTTGGCTGTGCTTTTCAGCTCACTCCTCTTCGTCGCTGCCACCAACCGGCACCAGGCGGATCTGCTTTTTACCCAGCTTGATCTCAAACTCATCGCCGGGCTTGAGATCCAGCATGGCCGTGTAGGCCTTGCCCACCAGCAGGTTGCCGTTGAACTGGATCTTGGTGGTGTAACTCAGCTTGCGGCCGCCTTTGCCCGTGCCTCGCCCCGAGCCATCGGTGCCCAGGCTGACGCCCTTGGCGCCGAGCAGGGCTTCATAGAACGCCGTGAAGTTAAGGCGTTCAGAGCCATCCTTCTTGGTGCTCACATAGCCGCACTCACGCACGAGCTCTGATTTGGAGACATCACCAAGCTCTTTGACTTTGGCGAGCAGGTCGGGTCCGGTCAGCATGATGAATCTCTTAAGTAGGTAGACCAACTCTAATTACCAGGCAGGCTCATGCCTCTGAAGTTTCCCAACCGCCAGTCGACTCAAATCAGCCGATCCACCCACGCGGTGCGGTATTCCGAACCCAGGTGATGAGGCCCGAATCGATCAGTACGGCTCGCCCCTCTCTGGTTCCTTGCAATAGCGGCAATAGTCATTGCACCGGGGGCGAGTAAGGCCCATGCCCTACACACCCCGCCAATGCAACCGTCGCGATCAAAACCATGTTGAACCTCCGCTCTTCCTCCGCCTTTGATCTGGCAAGTCGCCTCGAGCAGCAGCTCAGCCAACAACTCCACAACGCTGAACGTGTGCCCGCCGCCGAGGTGCATGAAACCGCCGAGGCCTACGAAGTGGTGCTCGAGCTCCCCGGCGTCGACAAGGCCGCCATTGATGTGAAAGCCACCGACCGCAACCTCGTCATCAGTGCCGAGCGCCTCAGCCAGCGCCAGCTGCCTGAGCAGTCCGCCGAGGGTGGAGAGGCTCCCGCCCAGGCTGAGAAGGCCCACGCTCCGCTGTTAAGCGAATTCCGCTACGGCACTTGGAGCCGCAGCTTCCGCTTCCCACAGCCCATTGAGCGCGAGCAGCTCCAGGCCAGCTACCGCGATGGCCTTCTTACCGTCACCGCCCCTAAGGCCAACAAGGTGAGCACCGTCACCGTGAAGGTGGAAGGCTGAGGCCCGACTCGTGACCACCCCTGCCCCTGGCTCCTGCCGGGGGCTTTTGCTGGCAAGCAATCAGGTCAGGGTCAGTGGCGCAAGCTTTCACAGGCTTCCCCATCGCTGTTGCTGTCCAGGTAGCTGTGCCCCTGGCGCAGCAGCTCCTGGGCACGGGCATAGGAGCCGATCTCGTTGCAGCGGTAGCGGCGCCCGCCGGGGGTGGTCCCATCGGGGATGGCGGCGGAGCGGCGACCACGGCGGAAGTCCCAGGGGCGTGTGATCCCGCCTTCCACCTGCCAGACGCCAAAACGGCGCCGGCTCGCCCGGTGCTCGGCTTCCAGGTACTCCTTGGCATCACAGCCGCCCAGGTACTGGCGGTAAGCAAAGGCCTGGCCGTCTTCCACCATCGCCAGGTTGATGTTGATGTCCGAGATCACCTCGGCCACCGAGCGGCTGTAGCGATCGGTGGTCTTGACGTCGAGCCTCACCTCGCGCCCGACAGGCAGCCGCTGCTGGAGGTAGCTGCGAGCCTGCTGGCCATGGGGGCTCTGGGCGGTTTCAGGGGCATCGATACAGGCCAGTCGCACGGTGATGGCCTTGCCCGCCTGGCGGACGCGGATGGTGTCGCCATCACCAATGGAGAGCACCGTGGCCGTAACTCCCTCGGCAGCCACACCAGCCGGCCAGGCTAGGGCCGTCAACGCTGCCACAATCAGCAGGAAACCTATGCTCATAGCTGAAGCTTGCCTGAGCAGCTCTTTTATGCAGCTGCTGCATGGAATGGGAACTGCTCCTACTGGTTTCCGCCTCCGACTTTGATGATCAAAGGCACCGCAGCTTCGGGCATGCACCCTTACCTACATCCCTGCACCACAGGACCACTGCCCCCTCAAAACCCATGAGGCCCGATTCAGACCTGAAGAAGACAGGTTGATTTAGTGGTTCACTAGGCAGGTCGGTTTAGAAACTGAATCAAAGGCTTTTCTCACTTGGCGCCGATCCTTCTTTTCGTTACCGGAGTTCTTGCTGGCCTAATCGCAGGTTTCGTACTGGCACGAACGGTCTTTCGTACACATAGTGGCGATGGTCATGCCGAGCGAAAGCTACTGGAGGAGCGTCTGTTGAAGGCTGACCAAGGATTGGAAAAGTTTGCTGATGAGCTCCAGTCGCAGAGGCAGGAAGCTAAGAGCTTGCAACTCGAGATCGTTGAAGCTCGAGAGAATGCTGTCGAGAGTCGTACACAGCTAGAGGCTGTGCAGCGAGAGCGTGATCAGCTCAAGAGCGAGTTTGTGGAATCTCAGCAATCACTTGAGCAGATCCGCTCTGATCGCGAGCAATTGGGCAAGCAGATGGCTGAGACAAAGGAGCAATTGCGTTCACAGGAAAGTCAGACCACTTTTTTAGAGCAAGCCCGAGTTGATCTACTTACCCAGTTTCGTTCGCTGAGTGGCCAGATGCTGGATAGCTCCCGAGATGCTTTACTCAAAACCACCAAGGAAACAGTGAGCGAACCGGTTAGCAAGCAATTCGAGCAGCTGCGAAACCAAGTAGAGGCATTACAGAAGGACTCCGCCGAGAAGTTGACGGTTTTGGCACAAACCACAATGGATCTTAGGCAGCGCAGCGAAGATGTTCAGGGTGCTGCGCAACAGCTGACAGCAGCCTTGCGCTCCCCCAATGTTAAAGGGCAATGGGGGGAGGTGAATCTGCGTCGCATCCTTGAATTTGTTGGCCTGATCAGCTACTGCGATTTCGATCAGCAGTTACATGTTGGGACAGACGAAGGCGCCTATCGACCTGACTGCGTGATCACTATCCCTGGTTCACGTCGATTAATCGTGGACTCTAAGGCTCCGATCGAAAGCTATTTGGATGCTCTAAAGGTTACAGACGAGACTTTGCGAGAGGCAGCGCTTAATGAGCATCTCCGCAAGGTGCGAAGCCACATAGATCTACTTAGCAAGAAGGACTACGCTAGCAAACTTGGCGCTCTTGGACAGATTGTCGACGCTGTTGTCCTTTTCATCCCGGTTGAAGGCGCTCTCTCCATGGCTCTTGAGCGTGATCCGCAGTTACTTGAATATGCCTTTAGCAAAAATATCATTCTAACCTTCCCTACTAGCTTGCTGGCAATCCTCAAGGGACTAGCAATGACAATCCAGCAAGCAGAGATCTCCAAGAACATAGAAGAGATTCAGAGCAATGCCATAGAGCTCCACAAGCGATTTCTTACATTTACTGATAAGTTCAATGCCATTGGCTCCAACCTCACACGCCTGAACAAGAGCTTCAACGACGCAGTGGGATCAGCGCAGAGTCGTTTGCTCCCTCAAGGTCGTCGCTTTTCAGAAATGGCTGGCCAACAGAGCGAGCCTCAATTCCCTGCAACTATCGAGGAGACCGTTCGAGAACTGATTTCGGGAGAGGAGTGACAAATGGCTTTCTTCTGGGGCGCCCACAATGATGCGTTCTGGCACGAAATTGGTAGTGGTTTCATCTGTTCGCTTAATGCCAAAGGGGGCGCATCTTGAGTTATTAACCCCTATCTACTGGCTCAGTGGTTAGCAGCAATTTTTTTGATAGACAATAAATAAATAAATGAGGACAAAGTTGATCACCCCCAGCAAGCTCTCCCTCTTCTCCCGCAGCCCGGTGATCGGCGCCTGGTGGGAGGAACTGGAAGCACGCAGCCTGTTTGAGGAGAGCAAGCCCGAGCCCAACGCGCTGGATCAGCAGCTGTTTGCTGATGGTCTCCGCCATGAGCAGGTGCTGCTCACCAAGCTGGAAGCCCAGGGCTATCGGATTGCCCGTCTGCCTGGCAAACAGAACGACGCCGACTACGCCGCCACCAAGGCCGCGATGGCAGATGGCTTTGATTTCATCCACCAGGCCTCGCTCTGCAACGACGAACTGCGGGGCTCGGCCGATCTGCTGCGCCGCATCGAGCAATCCTCATCCCTGGGGGCCTGGAGCTACATCCCGATCGAGTGCAAGCTCGCCTCCAAGCCCAAAACCACCTTCTTGGTGCAGGCTTCTGCCTACTGCGAGCTGCTGACGCCGCTGCTTGGCCAGCGACCCGATCACTTCGAGCTCTACCTCGGTGGTGGCCGCTTCCAGCGCTACGCCACCGACCAGTTCTGGGCCTGGTATCAACTGCTGCGCCAGCGCCACCGCACCTTCCGAGCAGCCTTTGACCCACAGGCCATCCCGGAGGACATGCCCGGCGACCACGGTGGCTGGACTGCCTTTATCGAGCAGCGGCTTGTCAATCAGCGCGACCTGATGCTGGTGGCGAACATGCGCCAGAGCCAGCGGCAGAAGCTGCGCGCTGCTGGCATCACCACCATTGATGCCCTTGGGGCATTTCCCGGCGGCATATCGGTACCCGGGTTGAACCCTGAAACGCTGCATGAACTGCGGCAACAGGCCGAACTGCAGCTCACCCCAGCTGGACCCGATGGCCGGCCGGCGTATCGCCTGCGGCCCGTCATCAACGGCAAAGGCCTGGCGGCACTGCCAGCGGCCGATGACGGTGACATCTGGTTCGACATGGAGGGCGTCCAGGACTCGGTGGCCGGCACCAAGCTCGAATACCTCTTTGGCGCCTGCTACCGCGACGCGCCTGGTGGCGAGCCGCAGTTCAAAGCCTGGTGGGCCCACAGCCCTGTGGAGGAGAAGCAGGCCTTTGAGCAGTGGGTGGACTGGGTGGAAGCGCGGCGTGCGCGTCATCCGGGCCTGCGGGTGTACCACTACGCCAGCTACGAGAAGACGGCGATGCGCCGTCTGGCCCAGCAGCACTGCACCCGAGAAGCGGTGATCGATGAGTGGCTGCGCTCTGGCCTGCTGGTGGACCTGCTGCCGGTGTTGACCAGCTCGATCGTGCTGGGTGAGCCCAGCTACTCGATCAAGAAGGTGGAGCACCTCTACATGGAGAAGCGCGAGGCAGAAGTGACCAATGCCGGCGACTCGGTGGTGGCCTACCTCAACTGGCAGAACTCTGGCGAACCCGATCGCCCCGGTCCGTTGCCCGAGGGCAGCCCCCTGCTCAAAGACATCGAGAACTACAACCGGGAGGACTGCGAGTCGACCGTCTTCCTGCATGACTGGATGCGCAATCTCAAGCGCGAGCAGGGGCTGCCGGAGGAACCCCTGCAGCTGAGCAGCGAGGGCCAGGAGCCCAAGGAACCCTGGCCGCTGGAGCAACTCAGCGCCCAGCTCCTGGCTGAACTGCCGGAGGAGCTGCAAAGCGATCCGCCGGCTAACGCCACAGATGCGCTCCTCGCCGCCCAGGAAGAAGGCGGACGCAGGGGAATGAGTTGGCGGGTGCAGCGCTTGCTGGCCCAGCTGCTGCCCTTCCACCACCGCGAGGCCAAGGTGGCCTGGTGGGCCTATTTCGACCGGCGCAACAGGGCCGAACTCAGCCCGGGTGATCTGGTTGACGACGGAGAAGCGATCGCCGAGGCCCGCTGGAAAAGTGTGGAACCGCGCGAAAGCAAGCTCACTGGGGCCGATTACCACACCTTTTCGTTTGATCCGGCCCAGCCGCTCAAGCTGCGGGCCGATAGCGGTGATCGGGGCCTCCAGCTGGAGATCCCCGAAACCGGCCTGAAGGTGAGTGTCGAGTCGCTCGATGCCGAACGCGGCCGTGTCACCTTGAAGCTGCCTTGGAAAAAGCGCGATCAGCGCCGCGCTGATGGGCTGGGCGATGGCATTCCCGATCGGCTCACCTCGCTGATCAAGGTGCCGGCCGACATCAGCGAGAAGCTGCGAGAGAGCCTGCTGGAGCAGGCCAATGCCTGGCTGGACGGCAACCAAGCGCTGCCGCCGGCGATGCTGCAGCTGCTGGAGCGCCAGCCCATTGCCGAGCTGGAGGCCCTCAATAGCGCCATTGCGGCTGAGCCAGGCTCTGTTGCAACCCGGCTGGCGAGCTTCCTTGCCAACTCCAGCGGCGTCACCCTGGCGCTGCAGGGCCCGCCAGGGACGGGCAAATCAACGGTGACAGGCCAGGTGATCGCCCAGCTGGTGGCCGACGGCAAGCGGGTAGCGATCAGCTCGAATAGCCATGCCGCCATCAACAACCTGCTGATCAAGGCACACACCACCTGCCAGGAGCAGGGCCTTGGGGATCAGGTGGTGAAGTGCAGCAGCAGCAGCAAGAAGGAGGAGGTTCTCGCTCGTGAGGGCATCCCCCTGGTGCATCCCGACGAGATCACAGAGGAGCAGGCTGTAGTGGGCGGTACTACCTGGATGTTCTGCCGAGATGAGCTCTCTGAGCAGTTCGACCTGCTGGTGATCGACGAGGCGGGGCAGATGTCGCTGGCCAACCTGCTGGTGATGGCGCGTTGCGCCAAAACAATCCTGCTGGTGGGCGATCAGCAGCAGCTGGCCCAGCCCACCCAGGCCGATCATCCAGGGGATTCCGGACTCTCCTGCCTGGAGTATTTGATGCAGGGGGCCCACGTGGTGCCAGACGATCGCGGCGTGTTCCTGGCCACCAGCTGGCGCATGGAACCCTCGCTCACGGCGATGGTGTCGCAGCTCTTCTATGACGGCCGGCTCAAGGCCAATCCGGCCAACGCCGTCAACGCGATCAGCTGGCACCAGCGCTATCTGGCGGCGACGGGTGAGCCGTTGCCAGAGCAGGGGTTGGTGTTTGAGCCCGTGGCCCACAGCGGCTGCAGCGTTGTCTGCGAAGCCGAGATCGATCGCATCGAGCAGATCGTTGATGCCCTGCTCAACGGCAGCTACTGCCATGCGCGTGCTGGCGGAGAGCAACGGGGCGTGCTCGGGCCGGAGCAGATCCTGGTGACCGCTCCCTACAACGTGCAGGTGAACCGGCTGCAGCTGCGCCTCGGCAAGCGGGCGCGGGTGGGCACGGTGGACAAATTCCAGGGCCAGGAAGCCCCAGTGGCCATCCACTCGCTCACCGCCAGTGATGGTGATGCCGCACCGCGGGGCCTGGGCTTTCTGCTGGAGCCCAACCGGCTCAACGTGGCGATCAGCCGCGCCCAGTGCCTATCGATCGTGGTGGGCTCACCCGGCCTGACCACCGGGATTGCCAACACGGTGGAGGAGGTCGAGCAGATCAATCGGCTGTGCCGAATCACCCAATCAGCCACGACCTGATCTCTGATGACAACCATGCCGAAATCAATCTGGCTTTCAGTTGCTGCTGCCCTGTCGTTGCTGTCTGTCATGGGCAGCACCGCCCTGGCCCAGCAACCTGTTCAGCCCTTGCCCAGGTCAGGTGGCTGTCCCCTCGGCTACTACAGCTCCGGCGGCTACTGCGTGCCCAGCTCCGGCGGCAACAACCGTGGCGCCATTGAAAAGGTGGGCGGTGGCTGCCCCCTGGGCTTTTATTCCTCTGGCAACTACTGCGTCAGCAGCCCCAGCAACGATCGCGAGGTGATTCAGAAGACGGGCAAGGGATGCCCGCTGGGTTGGTATTCATCAGGTGGGTACTGCGTCAAAAGCCGGTGAAATTTGCCCTGCCGGCAGTCCTATGTTGCAGGTTTTGCTGAGTGCCGTGTCCCAAAGTGAGTTGTTGCGGTTTCTGGCCCATGTGAGGGCTGATCCTGCCCTGCGGCAAATGATGGCGGATGCCCTTACGGCTGATCAGGTGTCGCTGCTTGCCCAGGAGAGGGGATTTCTGGTCTCTGGTAGCGACATCCTGCGCTTCCACGGCCAGTCGGCCTCAGGGATCCGCATCAGCCGCATCGACCACCCTGGCGAATATCCCGGCCGTTACTACTAAGTTCACTTTTGACCGCAATCAGCACTTGCAAAATAAAACCCCTGAGGTAACCCTCAGGGGCACTGGCCAAGAACATTCAATTGGCGGCCGATAGAAGCTGCTGGCGTTGGCGCCTGGGGCCATGCATTCCAGGTATGGGGCGGATGGTCCTCCTGTGGGCACCTGTGGCGGTGCGGCTGGAGTGTCGATCAGTCAGGCGCACAAGGTGAGCTGCAGTGGGGAATGCTGCTCTATTGCCCGGCTGAACGACCCGCCCACGAATAGGTAAAGACTGTTGGAGCAGGGGCCGGCAGTCAGCGTGCTTCTTGAACCTGGCCGGGTGGCGTGTCGTCCATCTTGGGCGCCTCCTGGGTTGATGAGCACAGCATCGCTGGGCCAGCGGCTCAGCACAATCGGCCTTTACACGCATTGCCTCTGGTTGCAGATCGGAGCAGGATGAAAGTGCTTTGTGCTCTGCAGCGGCTCAGGGCCTGCGCAATGGTGGCGGCTTCCACTAAGGCGTGCAGACCTGCCAGCCCGATCTGCGCTTCTTGGCCCAGAGCTTGATCGCCTCATCTCGCATCAGTTTCCTGCGATGTTTGAGCAGCGGTGGCTCCCCGCCGGGCATCACTTCCCCCAGCGACACCTCCAGCGCCTGACTCCAGCGGTCGTAGCGGCATGGCTTGAAATAGAGCACCTGGCGACCGCTGCTCAGCCAGCCCTCAGATCTTCACCGCAGATGGGATGTGGCCAAAGACTGGTGAGCACTTACCTCCCTACGTGGTCATGCATCTGAAACGCTCTTGGGCTGGGCATGGGCCCGTGCTGATCGCTGCTGTCGAACCGGATTGGCCACCGCGGCGATCAACGACTCGGGAATGTGGAGCCGGTCGGGCCACCATGGTCAGAACGACCTGAGGGCTACGGCATGGATCCAGCCACGGCCCTCGGCTGGGCGCTGCTGTCACTGGCCGCCGCCGCCGCCCTTGGCCTGCTGACCCTGATCGCCGGCCTGGCGCGGGTGTTTGCGCAGGCGCCCAGGCTGATGGAGCAGCCAGAGCCGGGAACTGAAGCGTCAGAGGCCCTGGCCAGCACCTCGCTCACGGTGGTGGTGCCCACCTACAACGAAGCGGCCAACATCGCCGCCTGCCTCACCAGCATGCTGCGCAGCGAGGCCCCCTGCGGCGACTGGCGGGTGTTGCTGGTGGACGATCGCTCCAGCGATGCCACGGTGGCGATCGCCGAGGAGTCGGCAGGAGCCTGCGGTGCCACGGAGCCCCGCTTCTCACTGCTCGACGCCGGGGCCCGGCCGGAGGACGAGCGCTGGGTGGGCAAGAACTGGGCCTGCAGCCGTGCCATGGAGCAGGTGAGCAGTGACTGGGTGCTGTTCGTCGATGCCGATGTGCGCCTGCAGCCAGCAACCCTGCGGCGCGCCCTGGCCCAGGCGAGCGCTGACGGGGCGGACCTGCTAAGCCTCGCGCCGCGACTGAGCTGCGGCTGCCTGGCGGAGTGGATGGTGCAGCCAATCATGGTCAGCCTGTTGGGGCTCGGCTTTTCGATTGAGGCCGCCAATGATCCCGCCAGTCCGGTGGCGTTCGCCGCCGGGCCGTTCATGCTGTTCCGACGCAGCGCCTACGCGGCTATCGGCGGCCACAGGGCCCTGGCGGCGGAGGTGGTGGAGGACCTGGCTCTGGCGCGGCGGATCAAGCAAGGCGGCCATCGCCTGCGTTACCTGCTGGGGTTAGATGCGCTCGAGCTGCGCATGTACAGCGATTTCGCCTCCCTGTGGGAGGGCTGGACCAAAAACTGGCTGCTGGGCCTCGATGGCGATGTGGCCAGAGCCCTGGCGGCCTCCTCGGTGGTGCTGCTGATGTTCAGCGGCCCCTGGCTAATGACCCCGGCTGCGGCCTTCGCCGCAGTGCTGCTGCCGGATCAGCGGCTGGTGCTGCTGGCCGCCCTGGCCTTCGCCCTGACGGGCATCTGCCTACAGCTGGTCCTGCGCCTGTGGACCCGCCGCCACTTCCAGGTGCCGCTGACCCTTTGGTGGCTTATGGGAGCCGGTGCCCTGGTGGTGGCCGCGATCGGCCCGGTGTCGGTATGGCGCACCCTCAGCGGCCGCGGTTGGACCTGGAAGGGGCGGCCGTTGGCGTGAACGGCGACTGGAAATCCAGTGTCGGCAAATCGGGCGGCAGGTGATGCCGTTGCCCAGGTGCTCGGCGGCGAGCGGTTCATGAACAGCCGCCCGCTTTGGCCCCTTCCCCCACCGCAATGCCGCCCTGAGGTGGGTGTCAAGCACTCAGGAGCTGGCCTTCATGCAGACGCCGGCCTCCCGGCCCACTCCTCCAGCGGCGCCATCGCTGCACGGAAGGCTGCGTCAACAACAGCGGCACCGGTTGATCCGGCAGCCATTCGCCGCTGGTGACCTCCAAGTGTTGGCTCCAGCAATGCCACATGGGGTCCAGGACTGGCGATGTCACTGATCAGCGGCTCTGATCAACCTTCATGCACCAAGGGTTGTCGCACCGATCCCAGTTGGAACGCCATGACGGCGGCACCTCTGGCTCAGGCCTTGCAGAAGCGGAAGGGCCTGGCGGGTTCACCACAGAGCAGGCCCGTCTACTGGCTGGTCTCAGCTGCCGATGAAATCGTGCAGCATCACGCGACAGCAACGGCTTCCCGCATGGCCAAGGTCCGGTTGATCTCCGTCGGTTCCAGGGGAGACCTGCAGCCCTACCTGGCGATCCTGCTGGAACTGCAGCGCCGCGGACATCAGGTGAGCCTGATCGGCAGCGTCAACTTCCAGGCCATGGCGGAAGCCCATGCGCTGCCGTTCGTGCCCCTGCCGGGTGACTTCACCTCGCTGCTGAGCTCGGAGGCGGGCCTGGCGTTGATGCAGGGCAAGCCCGTGCGCCTGATCTGCGATGCACTGCTGGGTGAGCTGCTGGAGACGGCTCGCGCCGCCATGGAGGGCACGGATTTGCTTTTGGTGTCGCCGCTGTGCCTGTGGGGTTACCACCTGGCAGAGGCCGCCGGCTGTCCCCTGGTGGTACTGAGCCCCATGCCGATCATGGCCACCGGGGATTTCCCCTTTCTGGGCTTCCCCGCCTCACCAACCAGCCGCAATGCCGGCAGCACAAGGCATCGAATCCGGCGCCGGCTCAACCGCAGCAGCTACCGGCTGGTCAGCCTGCTCAAGTGGCGTCAGGACGCCCGGGTGATCCAGGCCTTTCGCCGCGATCGCCTGGACCTGCAGCCCCTCCCCTGGGGCGGCGCCGAGAGCCGCCGCACCCCACCGGCCTATCTGGTGGATCCGCCGGTGCTGCATCTGATCAGTCCTCAGGTGTTGCCGCACCCGGCTGACTGGAAGGCGAGCGCCTCGCTCACCGGCTTCTGCTTCCTCGAGCCCCGCACGGCCGCTGGGGCCATCCTGCCTACGCCCTACAGCCCGGATCGGGAGCTGAGCGCCTTCCTTGAGGGCGGCCCTGCTCCCTTCTATGCCGGTTTCGGCAGCATGATTAGCCGCGATCCAGAAGCGCTGGCGGCTGCGGTAGTGGAAGCAGCGCAGCTGGCTGGCGTTCGACTGATCCTCTCGCCCGGTTGGGGCCGGGTTGTGCCCCGAGCGGCCCTGCCCGCTGATGTGCTTCTGCTGGAAGAGTGCCCGCACAGCTGGCTGTTTCCCAGGGTGCAGGCCGCGATTCATCACGGCGGTGCCGGCACCACCGCCACCACGCTGCGCTGCGGCATCCCGTCGACGGTGGTGGCGTTCTTTGCGGACCAGCCCGCCTGGGGACGCACGCTGGAGCAGCTCGGGGTCAGCCCGGCCACACACCGGTTGAGCAGTCTCAGCGCCGAGGCCCTGGCTGCCAGCATCCGAGCCCTGGCAGGCGAACCACGCTTCCGCCAGCGAGCCCGGGAGTTGCAGCAGTTGCTGGCCCGCGAGGACGGGGTGGCCTGCACCGCCAGTGCTATCGAAGCCCGCCTCGCCGGCATGGGGTAATCCTCAGCGCCTGCTTTCGCACCCCTGTACAGGCCCAACACGATCTTCCACTCGCCGAGCTGTTGACTTTGCTCGCGCAGAGCGCTCTATGCGGCTGCTGATCAATGGGCGCAGAAGCCCCAGCGATCGCCAACAGTCACCTGCTTAGCCCTCCAACTCCTTGATAGATCGGTCCGTCGCGGTCGGAGCGGAATTGCACCTGGGCACGGGGTACCTGCTCTAAGAGCTCCCTCAGCAATTGATCGAGAAGCTTTTTGCTTTGGGGTGCCCCGGCGCCCATCCCCTCCCGGCTGGAGACCAGAACCCCCAGGACATCGCCGCGCCGCAGCTCCAGCAGAAGCTTCACTGGCAGACCACCTGAAACAAGGTCCATCGAGGCGTTGCGGCGATCCAGCCAGGTGAGGGCCGCACCCCAGCTCTGGGCGATCTGCTCGAGTGCAGCGCGCAGCGCCTGGCCATCAGCTACCGGTGTAATCAGTGCCTCAAAGCGGGCCATGGCTACTTCCCTTCCCATCCACTCTGGCGGTTCACCGTAGTGATCAGGAGCCGGGCGTCACCCTCGAAATGGCTGCTCCTCCCAAGAGCGCCTGCAGCAGGTTGAGTGGGCTGCCAACCTTCTTTGCGTTTCTCGCTCCAGAGCTTGAGGGCCTCCTCGCGGCTGAGCTCCAGCCGCCGCTTGAGCAGCGGCACCGGTTGATCCGGCAACAGCTCACCGACCGTGACTTCTAGCTGCTGACACCAACGGTCCCAGCGGGTCGGCCGGAAGTGCAGCACCTGTCGGCCATCGCTCAGCCAGGCCTCCTGGGGTGAGAGCGGCGGGCGCTGCCGGCTACCTAAGTGCATGGGTGCCCGGCTTAGGCCGCCTCTGGCGCCCAGCCCCGCTGTCGATGCAGGTCTTCGGTCCAGCCCTGGCAACGGTAAGTGAGGTGCTCGCCGTGGGCGATAAGGCCCTGATGCAGGTGGCAGGTGAGCAGTGGGATGCACTCTGGCCCCGGGTGGTGGCGGAAGAAGTGGCAGGTCATGCAGACCTGGCGGCTGCGGCTGGAGCGGAGCACCGCCTGATCAAGCCAGGGCCAGTCTTCGATCTCCTCCTTGCGGGAGGGCTCTAAGCGGGAGAGGGGGATAGGCACCCTGGCGACTGTTGCATGCGTACGCCTGTACTAGCACGGTATGGGTCTTGGTGCCAGGGGTTCTGCTCTGGCCGCCGCCCTTGGTGGGTGTCCTTGATGGGGCCCCTTGCGGGGCGGCTGGGCTGGTCACCTCGGGCTGGCGCTTATTGGAAACATGCCGACCATTACGCGCCCACCCCTGAACAGCGAACGCACCACCGCAGCAGGCCTAAGTACTGCATAGAGACAGGGTCCACCCATGGTAGTTACTCTAGCTAATTGCCACCTAATTTTGCTGTCTAATTATGGCCAACCTGCTTAATGGGTCCTTCCTGGGTGTATGGCATGCGAGGTAATTAGAACCGCACCGGCAGGCCAGGTACAGGGTAGATGTTTTGGGACGTCCACCTAAATCGGCTAATGTGGCTATAGCAACCACTACCCGCCTCCCCCGCGCCAGGAGCACCCCTCATCGCTTATCAGGAGCACCCAATGGAAGTGAGCATCACAGAAGCATCGATAGCGCTTGGCTTTCGGAGCCGCAGCACGATCTACAGGCTGCTCAAGAACGGATTATTGACTGCTTTTGAGCGCACCAGCCCATCCGGTGCACGCTGCCTTGAACTCAACGGACTGGCGGACACGGTGAGACGATTGCTGAGGAGGCAGGTCAATAGCGCCACCCCGGTGCCAAGCGCGGCTCCTGCTCTGGACTGGTGGGGTGATGTGGCATCTAGCTGTAACCGCTACCTCGATGTTGACTGCTGGGGCCCACCGCCATGGAGCCCTCTGCAGTGGTCTGTGCTGGTGGGAGTAGCCCAAATGGCTATTGAGGAGTTGGGCAATTTCAAAGAATCAGGTTGAGCTCACAGGAACTTCGCTTTTGCTGCAGCATATTCATCACTAGATAGCAAACCCTATTACAAGTCACAACCAAAAGACTGCAGCCACCAGTGGACGATAGGATTCTTACTTCCAGTTGTGTAGGCCAAGCAAATCCCAAGAGGCTGGGCTTCTTGGTAGTGGTTCTGGCAAGGCCTGCATCATGTAAGGATTACTATAGGAAAGTGGATTCGTAGGTTCGCCGATCAAACGGGGCGGACGCCTGGCCCTTTTTGCGATGTTGGCCCCTTTTCTTGCGCTGAGGTGTCTTAACCCCCTCAGGTGTCACAACCTCTTCTAAGGGGGGTTGTGACACTGAAACCGACTGCGCCTCAATTGATTTGGGCGGGTGAAGGGGGGTGCCACAACCCCCCTCAGAAAAAAGCTGATTCGTATGTTCACCAGCGCCCCCTGTAGCGCTCTCCTCTACCTCCTCCCTTTTTCCTGAAATAGGTTGTGGCGGTTGGGACAAGGTGGACAGACCCGTTCCAGTGCAGTCAGTCTGGGGTGTCACAACCCCGGCGCCTTGTGGTTGTGGCGGTTGTGGCGGTTGGGACAGCTCCCACCGGCGGACCTTCCGCCCCCCTACCCGTTCTTGCTTGCGCTTCTGAAAGCTCATTTTCTTCAGCACAGCCGCGATCCTGTTTTCGTCGTATCTCTGGATTTGGTCTGGGCGTCGCAGGCCGGCTGAGTACAGCACCTCCGCGCTGGTGAAGGGCTGTTCTGGGTCGTAGCGCAGAGGGGCGGGGTCGCGTTCCCTGTCCCACCGCGCCAACGGATCGCCGTCCATCCAGGCGCGGACCATCTCGACCCATGGGTCCTGCTGGTTGAAGTCCTCGTTTTGTGTGGCGCTCAGGGTTTCCATGGTCGTGGAGAGTATGGGGAGCTCACCCGAGCGGTAGGCGATCACAGCCGCTTTCCAGATCGAATCCCTGGCGGCAGCGATGCCCGCCGGATCCAATGGGCGAGCACCCTCAACCGGAACGACCCAGTACCGGCGGTTGCCGGTGTCATCCCGCAGGAAAGTGTCCTCGTTGACAGTGGCGGCGAAAACCGACTGACGGGGAAGCCGTTCCGCTGTGCGCCCATACGGTGGACGCATGTTGTCGATACTGGTGGTTATTAGATTCTTCAATCGCCCGGATTCTTTGCGGTTGGTGACGCTCTCCAGCTCCGCCAGCTCATAGATCCAAGTGCTGTGAACATTCAGTATTAGATCCTTTTCGTTTTCGGGCACGCTGCAGCAATGCAAATCCTTTGAGGCGAGGGCCTCAATTGATCGAGACTTCTGCTGGCCTTGTCCGCCCTGTAGCACCAAGCAGTAGTCCATCTGGCAGCCGGGATGGAGCGCCCGCGCAACAGCACCAATCAGCCACTTGCGGATCATCTCAACGTGAAGCGGGTTGGTAGCGCGAAAGAAGCGCGGCCCGACCTGATCGAGATCAAACGGGGTGATGCTGGGGTTTACCTCGATCTGCTCCAGGTAATCGCGGACCGGGTGATGGGGGCATTGCCTAGCGGCATGGAGCACCGCCTTCACGACGGGCTCCGCCGTGATGCGCCAGCCCTTGGCGGTGAGCAGCACATAAGCGGAATCAAGGCAGGCGTCAGTGATCCGCTGCCACCGGCTGCTGGTCTGAATCTCAGCCCGTAGATCAAGCTCGTTGAATCTCAGCCAGTTGAGTGGAAGCATCTCGGCCAACTGGCCGGGACTCAGGGTTTGATGGTTGCCCTTCTCGCTCCAGCCATCTGGCAGCAGCTGGATCAATGCCTGGAACGATGCGGGTGGTGGTGACTGGTCGTCAAAACCGTTGACGATCCCGCCTGCATCATTTTGCCGGCCCGCGGGCCGTAAGTCCCGCTTGAGGTCGTGGCGCTGGATGTCGATGCCGTAGTGCTCGCGCAGAAATGGGTAAAGCGAGCCTGGGCTGATGCGGTCTGGTCCTTTGCGGAAATAGCCTGCAAGGTCTGTGACGGTGGGCGAATGCTGGGCCATCAACTCATGTGCCCGCTCGGTGCCCAGCTCAACCGACAGACGAAGCGCTAGCCCTAGCAACTCATCACGGCGGCCCTGGTCATGCTTGAACTCAGGCACCTGCCTCAAGGCATCAATCACAGAGCTTTCTGGCCGTGGTGGCAGGTCTGCTGCTGCCTTGCGAGCGCTACTGGCAAAGGGCCCTGACTGCTTGACGTTGAGCAACTGGGGCTCG
Source organism: Synechococcus sp. CBW1108 (assembly GCF_015840335.1). Classification (NCBI taxonomy): domain Bacteria; kingdom Bacillati; phylum Cyanobacteriota; class Cyanophyceae; order Synechococcales; family Synechococcaceae; genus Synechococcus; species Synechococcus sp. CBW1108. The sequence continues at coordinate 3,077,372 of NZ_CP060395.1, read as the reverse complement.
GGCTCCGGCAGGCAGTCCAGGATCTGCTGGAGGGTGTAGCGGCTGCCGGTGTCGTGGATCAACTCAGCCCGCTGGCCGTTGGGCTTGCCTGTCTTTTTGTCGATATAGTCAAAGCCAGGCAGACGCATCAGCCTTGATGGGTTGCTGCAATGCTTGTCGCTGTCGCAATGCTTGATCAGGCGTTGGGTCACAACTCGCCATTCATCAGGCGACAGGGGCTCGGTTAGGGCCCAGTAGCAATGCACCGACTTGCCGCCGGTCTTGACCATGGCTGAGGGCTCAGGTAGGCCTAGCTCGCGCCATGCCCGCGACTGCCACTCGATGGGCTTGCAATCCCACTCGACAAACAGAGCCCGGCAGGCATGTACGTCGTGGTCTTCGACTGCGCCTGTTGGTTTGCCGTTCTTGTACTTGCCGGTTGCTTGATCTGCATCACCAGTGATGAAGTAAATCGACGCTCCCGCTTTGTTGTCCGTCTCAAGCGTGGCCAGGTCGAATCCCTGCAGGTCTGTACCGTTGAGGTGCCTTATTGGCCCCTGGTCAGGCAGGAGGCAGCGGTACCAAGTTTTGGCGGGGTCTTTGCCGAGTCGCTGTAGGAAGCGCTCTGCCTCGGTAGGTAGGCTGGTTTCAGGATTTAATCCACCAGCCACCGCTCCAACGGTGGCTTTTTCTTTCATCTGTCCCGCGTCAACCCCCTTGGCCGATTGGCGTCAATCAAGTTGGCCGGTGAGGGGAACTGATCGCCCCCCAGTTGTCGCCGGCGACAACTGGGGGGCGATGACGCTGGAGGCGACACGAAAACTGAGCCACACATCAGTCCGAGCCATTGCCAGCACTGACTTCCTCTGATCGGCACCAGGCGACAACCACGTTGGCCGGTTAGGCGCCGAGACCTCTGCTGAGCCTTGCCCTGGAGCGCACGAGCCGGCGGACCGCACAGTCCGCCGGCAGCGCGGAGCTCCCCGCCGGGGTCTGGCACCATCGGCACCAGGTTGTCGCCGGACGACAATCTCCCGGGCTGTTCTCCGCTTCTCTACGGCTGCTGTGGCTATTTGCTGCCGCTGCGCCGGCTTGCTTGGGCGCGGCGGTGGCTGTCGCCGCTGATCTCGACGATGTGGCAGTGGTGCACCAGCCGGTCCACCGCCGCCACGGTCATTGAGCTGCTGGGGAAGATCTCATCCCAGGCGGTGAACGGCTGATTGGCGGTGATCAGCAGCGATCGGCGCTCGTAGCGGTGGCAGATCAGCTCAAACAGCACGCTGCTCTCCTGTTCATCCCGCCGCACATAGCCAATGTCATCGATCAGCAGCAGCGGGTAGCGATCCAGCCGCTCCAGCGCTGCCGGCAGGTTGTATTCGGCGCGGGCCTTCTGCAGCTCCTGCACCAGGCTCGTGGCGGGATAGAAGCGGCAGGCCTGATCCAGGCCGATCTGCGCCAAGGCGATGCCGACCGCCAGGTGCGTCTTGCCCACACCGCTGGGGCCGAACAGCAGCACGTTCTCGCCCCGCTGCAGCCACTCGCTCTGGCGGCTCAAGGCCTCCAGTTCCTGCCATCGGTGCGCCTCGATCCGGCCGCCATGGTCGTAGTCCGCCAGCGCTTTGCTCCAGGGCAGCTGGGCCGCGCGCAGCAGCCGGTGCTGGCGGGCCTGCTGGCGTTGCTCCATTTCCTGCTCGCACAGGGCATAGAGAAACTGACTGGGGCTCCAGCCCTCGCCCTCAGCCTGCGAGGCGATGCTCTGCCAGTGGCAGCGGATCCATGCCAACCGCAGCTGTCGCAGCAGGATCGGCAGGGCGGCTTCCGCCGCCTGGGGCCGCGGGATGGAGGGCAAGGAGGTCGTCATAGCTCTGCAGCGTGTGTTGGGAAATGCGTTGCGGCGGGTGGGGGCGATGGGGCGGCAGCCGGAAGCGTTGCTGCAGCGCCGCCAGCGACAGCCCCTGCCGTTGATGGGCCTTCTCGAGCCAAACCAGCACTGGCTCGTAGCCCGCCAGGCGGCAGCCCACATACAGCGCCTCGACCATCAATCGGGCGGCGGCGTCACGGTCACCGCCATTGCGCAGCTGCTGCCACAGCTGCCACCAGCGCTCATCGGGGAACAGCTCCCGCTGGTAACTGCAGTGCAGCAATGCCCGGGGTTTTCGCCTGAGCGCATCGATCAGGTGCTCCAGATCGATGCTCCACGCCCGCCCATGACGCTCGACACCGCCGTGGCGCCGCTCCAGTTCGCAGGCGATCTGCCGGCCCAGAAGCAGCTGCAGCCGGTCGTGGAAGATCCGCACCGTCAGCCGCTGGTCGATCAGCCGCGGCGGCACCGAATACACGACTCTGCGTACCTCGATCGTGCTGGTGCGCCGCACCGTGAGCTGTTCAATGTCGTAGTCGGCAAAACGAAACCGCGGTAGTGGCCGCAGCGCCGCCTGCTCCTGCTCCAGCCGGATCAGGCGCGGCCTGTTGTACTGGTCAATCACCGCGGCCAGAAAAGCCTGGTATTCAGCCAGCGACTCGAAATCACTGCTGCCGCGCAGCAGCAACGCCTGCTCGATCCGCCGCTTGAGATGGCCATGGGGACTCTCCACACGGCCGTTCTCATGCGCCACCCCCAGGTTGTTGCGGCTGTAGGCCAGGCTGTAGTGGCTGCAGAGGGCGTGATAACGGCGGGTGATGTCGGAGCTGAAACTGCCGTTGCGGTTACGGCACGCTGCTGATAACCGGTCGGTGCGCAGTTCACCTGGCACCCCGCCGCAGGCAGCCAGAGCGTTCTGCAGACCCTCGGAGAGGGCTGCAAAACTCTCGCCGCCCTGGACCACCTGCGCATAGCTCCAGCCGCTCCAGGCCAGGCGGTAGTGGAACAGCAGATGGGGGAACACCTGGCCGGCGATCGTCACCTCCACCCCCTTGAGCTGGGTGAAGTCACAGAAGGCAATTTCGCCAGGCTCATAGCTCAAAGGGAAGATCACCTCCGGCGCCGGGCCGTGCAGTGCCTTCCACTCCCGCACCCGGCGCTGCAGGGTGCGCTGTAGCGGAATCCAGTCCACATCAGGTTTCTGCTGCTGCAGATGCTCCAGGAGCGTGATCGGCGTCAGCGCGGGTGAGCGCTGCAGCAACGGCACCAGCTCCTCCTCCCATACCCCTACCAGCGGATCGGGGCGGGTGCGGCCACGGGGCTGGTTCGCCCGCGGCTGCAGCTGATTGCATTCAATCCGGCGAGCACTGCGCACTGAGATGCCCGCCGCCGCGGCAGCAGCCTCCTGGCTGCTGCCGCCTCGTCGTTTCGTCATGAACAGATTGCGTTGGTGGCTTGTCAGTGGTGCCGGCATCACCTGGTCCCTGCGCATCGGCACCAGGGTCTCCAGCACTCACCCCACCGGCCAACGAGCTTGTCGCCGACCGGCCAACTTCATTGTCGGCGGACATTCATCGCTCAAGCCCCCACCAGTTCAAGGGTCCGGGCATCGCGTGCACAGGCTTGAATCATTGCCCGCTCACATAGCTCCAGCTGATAGAGCAGCGGGCTGTTCGGAGCGGGGAACTTGCGGCGATAGTGAACGCCGAGCTTTAGGAAACCAGCAGTACGCCAGCGCAGGAGGGTGCGCTCACTGATACCAAGTTGATCAGCGGCGGCACGTTGCGCCACCCATTTGGGATTGAGAGGGGTCAAGGTAGGGATTCTCATGAATCCCCATCGCGCTGAGGGCAGTGGCAACCGCTTTGCCTGCTAGCACCTTGCAATCCTGAGCCAGGACTGCTTGACCATCCAGGGATTCGCGCAGGATCTCTGGGGAGATTGCCCGCGCGAATGCGATGGCTTTGGGTGCGTTTGTGCCTCGCAGTTTTTGGCCTGAGAGGTAGCGGGATCGGGGTTGTCTCGCCATCAAACGATGAGGGGTTTGTGAATCACCGCTCCTTAGAGCCCTAACCCTTGTTCCAGCAGTTGGTGACACTGCGGCCCAGCAACCTTGAGAGGCAGTCAACGGCCTACCTTTCGGGCGCCCGTTGAATCAGTTGTCAGATACTAGCAGACTTAACGCGACAGTCATTGCCAACTGATTGGGGCCTTGTTGTAGCACAAAGTTAGTGCTCAGAGCTGCTTGGCTGTCACTTAAGGAACCGCCGCCCGTTCAAACGCAGCCGCCGCACCCGCCTCAGTTGCCCATGGGTAGCTACGGCAATGCACCTCGATGCTGTGCCCCATCGCCAGCGCCATAGAGCCGTTGTCGATGCCGCGCTGGTGACCGCGCACGCTGTAGCTGTGCCGGAAGCTGTAGCAGCTCAGCCGCTGGCTCTGGGCCTCAAGCTGGGCCCGCAGCGACTTCCACCCAGTGCGGCGGTTCAGATAGGTGGCGATGGCATCCGCTGCACCGTTGCCCGATCGCAGCGAGGGCAGCTCAATGGGCCACCGCTCCAGCAGGTGCCATTGCTGGGCGGCGCCTTCGGCGTCAACCAGTGGTAGCGGAAACAGCCGCCGCGGTTTGGTAATGCCGCCACCTGCTCTCTTTTCGTAGCTGCACCACCAGTAGCGCTCACCCGTTTTCGGATCTGCCTTGACGCTGAGGTGTAGTAGCTCGATTGGGCGCAAGCCGAGTTCACTCAACAGCCGCAGAACATCAGCCCAGCGCTGCCCTGCTGCGTCATCAGGCAGTGATGCGATCAGGTCGATGATCTGCTGATCGGTGATCGGGTCGCTGGCCTTGCTGGTGGCGGTGGGCGGGCGCCGGCCGATGTGTTCCTTGAGATCGGTTGGTGGTGCCCAGACCACCGGCACCTGCTCACGGGCAACGCAGTAGCGCATGAACTGGGCCAGGTTGCGGGCCCGCTCCTGCCGAGTGCGGCTCCCTGGCGGCCAGCTGCGGATGCAACGGTCGAGCAGGTCTGCTGGCGTGGTGGGTGGCTTGCGGCTGGTGAGCAGCTCCACCGCCTCAGTGAGCACTGGCTGGTATTTGGTGGCCCAGGTGCCGGGCTTGATCGCAGTGCCGTGCTCCAGTTTTTGCGCCTTGAACCGCTCAAGGGCCCCCGGCCAGTCGCGCTGCTCGGTCAGCTTGGGCGCCTTGCCTGCCGCGATCTCGGCGGCCTGGCGGAGGGTATTCCCCTCCTGCGTTAGTGCGTAGACGTTTCGGATGCGGATGTAGGCGTCGCCTGATTCAGATTTGGCCCAAGCGAAGGGCAAAGTGATCGCCTGCTCTGCCTCACCCCTGACCTTGAGCATGACTCGCCCGGATTTGGGTGACTCGCGCACCGTCCACCCCTCGCAGAGCTCGCGGACGTGCTCGCGGAAGGCAATGGCCCAGGGCTCCTGATTCCTGACGCGGGGCATCAAAGGCACCCAAAAGGCACCCAAAACTAGCGTAAGCTGACAGGACAAGGTCAGACAAATGTCGCCAAAACTGGGATTACAGCTGAAACCCCGCTCAGGCAGTGGCGCTGAAGAAGGCTTTGGGAGCACTAGGTCGCAGGTTCGAATCCTGTCGCCCCGACTGACTTTTCACCGATTAGCTAAGGGAGAGGGGAGAGATTTGGGGAGAGATTCCCAGTCACTCCGCTCTCCATGGCCTGGCCTGCTTAATGAGCCATTGCTGGAGTCAAGCCTCTTATTCGGCTTTGCGTTTTCAGTTCAGTACTGGTGTCCCGGCTCTTGATCCAAGGAGATTCCGTAAAAAGAGCAGTCGCCCATTGCGACGGATCTGGGCTTGAGCGACAAATTTCCATTGATCGATGCCGGATCTGCAAGCAGCCAAGAGCAGGCCATGGAAGGCGCCCAATACCCGGGAGATCTCTCCCCAGCGGGAGAGGTCTGACGAGGCGGTAAAGACTGGTTGGCAGCAACGACAAGGCTGGTCGAGGTTGTTGCCAAGCTACTCAGCACTTCGCTGACAGTTGCTCCGGTCGACGACGGCCGTCCTTGAGCGTGCCACGGCTGCGCCGTGGCCTGCATCGGCCAGCCGCCGCCGCCCTCCGCTCTGGGGCCGGTGATTTGGGGGTGGAAGGCAGGGCCACTTCCCCGCGGCTGCGGTGGCCGGGCACTCGCCCGCATTGATGGGGAAGGAGAAGGTTCCAAATTTCCTCGCGCGGCTGCGCGGCCTGTTAGCTATTCAGAGCTGAATCTGGTGGGCCTGCTTATCAATTGCAGATCCCTCCGAGCATGGCCAGGTTTTGCGTAGAGCCATTGCACTGCAGTGACTCAAGCAGTCCATAAGTGCACTTGTACTGCTAGAATAAGGGCTGCGCCAAAGGCCCTAAGCCCATCGCCTGCGGTAATCCGATTCCCTGATCTCGCCAGCACTGCCGCTCTTCTATTTGCGGTGTGTTGCCCCGATCAGTTGTCACTTCTGGCAGCTGATTCATGGATCTTTGTATTCCTTGTGGGCCCGCAGTGGCCCCATCCCACTCGCTTGTGATCGTGGCAGGCGGTGGCCGCGATCTGCTTTGGTTGCCCGCGCAGATCGCCGCTGTTCTTCTGGCCCGCAGCAGCGGTCAGCTCGTGCATGGGCTGCTCCATGGCGGAGCCCGCGGCGCTGATCGCACCATCGGTCGCGCCGCTTTTCAGCTGGGCTGGCCGGTTGAGGTGCTCCCCGCCGATTGGCGCCGCCATGGCCGCGCTGCCGGGCCAATCCGTAATCGGGAGCTACTCGAGCTGGCGATCAGCCGGGCCGATGCGCTCAGCTCCGCTGCTGCCCCGGTCTCGGTGCTGGTGGTGGCGTTCCCCGGTGGCGCTGGCACCGCCTCGCTGGTGAGAGAAGCCCGCCGCTTGGCAGCCCATGCGCCAGTGCCGCTCTCTGTGGCGCAGATCAGCCACGCCCCCAGCCTCAATTGATTCCTGGGCATTGCCCCCTCTTTTCCTATTCCCCCTTTCTCCTCATTGGTGCCATGGCTGTTCTCACTCCCATCCCCACCTGCTCCCTGCAGCGCTCTGGTTCCCTCTGGCAGCTGGGCATCGAGGCCCAGGAGCTCACCACCGCTATCTCCCAGCTGGCCGAGCAGCTGGAAGCCGACGACCCCGAGCAGCGCGCTTTGGCCCTCGCCGAGCTCGAGGCCGCCTTGCTCGCAGAAGAAGGCAATAAAGCTGCCCTCTTTGCCAAGGCCGATGCCACCTGCTGGGTGATCGAGCACCTGCGCGGTCAGGCCACCTACCGGAGCCAGCAGGCCAAGCGGCTCGCCGATCTGGCCCGCTCTGATGCCGGCCGGGCCGATGCCCTTGAGGAGTCGCTGGTCTTTGTCCTCACCCAGCTGCAGCCAGCTGCTACGCGCTTCTCCTTCCCCAATCACGAGCTGTCAAGCCGCAAGTCCCAGGCCGTGGTGATCGACGACGAAGAGGCCCTCGATTCCGAGTGGCTCACCTTCTCCACCACCAGCAAGCCGGACAAGAACGCCATCAAAGAGGCACTCAAAGCAGGGAGGGAGATCCCCGGCGCTCAGCTGCTCAACCGCCGCTCCTGGCGCATCCACTGAAAGGGGGGGGCAGAGGCCCCCTCGGCATGGCCCGCTGCAGTGGCGGGCCGCTTCTTACTGACCCGATTTCGCTCCTTTTTTCTTCTCGCTCCATTGCTTCCCATCGCCATGTGTCCCGCCGCTCCTTCCGCCAATGGGTCCAGCACCAGCAATCGTCCCGCAGCTCCTCGTCCGGCCCAGCGGCCGCCCTCCGCTCTGGAGGTGATCCGCTCCGCTGAGCGGTCCGATACGGAGACCTCAGCAAGCCCACCATCAGCCGCAGTGCCGCAAGTTCTCCAGACTCAGCACCTTGGCTTCTCCCCCGAGCAGCTCGCCGCTCTCTCCGCCCCGCTGGATCGGGCCAACGTCCGCCAGCGGGAGCAGGGCCGCAGCCGCGTGAGCTATTTGGAGGGTTGGCAGGTGATCGCAGAAGCAAACCGCATCTTTGGCTTTGATGGCTGGCAGCGCCAAACCATCGCCGTCCGCTGCGTTGCCCAGGCAGAACGAACCATCGGCAGAGATCAGAAGCCCGGCTGGGGCGTCACCTACACCGCCCGCGTCCGCATCACCGTCACAGCCGGAGGTCTTACGCCTCTGCTTCGGGAAGGCACTGGCGCCGGCCATGGCATCGACGTGGACCTGGGGCAGGCCCATGAGTCCGCCATCAAGGAGGCCGAAACCGATGCGATGAAGCGAGCGCTGATGACCTTTGGGAACCCATTTGGCCTCGCCCTGTACGACAAGGCGCAGCGGCAGGTCAGCAGCGCAGCGGGCCAGGGTGATGGAGCCCAGCGGCCTCCCGTGATTCGGCCGGCGGCTGGCGCACCCTCTTCCGCCGCAGCACCCCCGGCCCAAGCCCACCCCCAGGTCACGGCCTCGACGCCAGCGCCATCAGCTCCGGTCGATCCCGGCCAGGTGCCCCTCGATGCCCAGACCATCCAGCACCTCCACAGCAGCCTGCGGACCCTGCCCCGGCCCCTGCTGGAGAGCCTCACCAGTGCCTTCCGCAAACGATTTCAGGTGCCAGATGAGGCGGTGACGATCGCCGATCGGATCAACCAGAAGTGCCACCACGACTGGATTGAAGCGTTTCTGGTGCAGCACCAGCCGGGCGCCGACTGAGGCCCTGGCGCCAAGATCCATACCGTGCTAGTACAGGTGTACGCATGTTGTGTTTGCCATGGTGCCGGTCCCTCTCTCCCGCCTGGAGCCCTCCCGCAAGGAGGAGATAGAAGACTGGCCCTGGCTGGATCAGGCGGTGCTCTGCTCCAGCCGCAGCCGCCGTGTCTGCATGACCTGCCACTTCTTCCGCCACCACCCGGGGCCCGAGTGCATACCGCTGCTCACCTGCCACCTGCATCAGGGCCTCATCGCTCATGGCGAGCACCTGACAAGCCGCTGCAGCGGCTGGACCGAGGACGTTCATCGCCAGCGGGGCTGGGCGCCTGAGGTGGCCTGAGCGGTGCTGCTCTCTTGCAGCACTTCCTGATGTCGTGCCTTCACCAGCCGAGCTGTTTCGGCAGGGCCCCGATGCCGCTGATGACGGCGCAGCCCCTGGGCAACTGAGCTTCGTCGCCTGGGCGGTACTTGCCGGTCTGAACGAGCCAGGCCCTGAGACCTGCGGCCGCGGCGCCGCACACATCGGCCTCCACGTCGTCGCCCACCATCAGGCAGGCATCGGCCGGCAGCCCCAGTGAGCGCACCACCTCGGAGAAGAACTCCGCCGAGGGCTTGCCCATCACCAGAGCGGTGCAATCGGCGCCGTACTCCAGGGCCTGTAGGAAGGCCCCGGCATCCAACATCCAGCGCCCCGCCTCCCGGAAGCGGCGGTTGCGGCCGATGCCGATCAGCGGCGCCCCCTGCATCAGCAGCTCCAGAGCTCTGTTGAGGTTGGCGTAGCTGAGCAGATCACGGCCATCCCCCAGCAGAACGCAATCCGGCGGCTCGCCACTGCTGCCGGCGAACAGCGGCGCAATCGCCGGATGCACCAGGGCCAGGGGGTGACGGTGTTCTCGCTCCAGCCAGCTTCTGGCCGCCAGGGGAGCGGTGGCCAGTTCGGAGGGCTCCGCCGCCAAGCCCAGCTGCTGCAGATCCTGCAACAGGTCGTCGTGATGGCGGGTGGCGGTGTTGGTCACAAAGCGGATGGCGACCCCCCTGCGGCGGGCCAGGTTCACCGTGTCAACCGCCCCCGGCAGGGCGCGCTGATCCTCGATCAGAACCCCCTGCAGATCCAGGAGCAGGGCCGAGGGCCAGGCCTTGTCTGGAGCCATGGGGAGCCCTGATCAGAGTGCTGCAGACACCTTGATGGTCCTGGAGGGTTCGCTTCTGCTGCTGGTGAACAGCTCGATCGCCTCGCCGTAGCACCGTCACCCCATGGAGATCACCGTGAGCGAGGTCAGCTTCTCTTGAGGATCAGCGGCTCGTACGACCGCTCCGCGATCTGCTCAGTCAACTGAATCTGCTCGGTCACCTGATAGTGGACGTCCTCGCTTCGCTGACACAGCGACAGCACCTCCTGGCATGGAATCCCGCCAATCAGGTTGGTCTCCTGGGGGGTGACACCTTCCCCCCGATCAGGCTCCCTGGAGGCCTGGCTCGCCGCCATCGAGGAAGCGGCGCAGGTTGACGCCGGCCTCCATGGCGGCAGCCAGCAGCTCAGCGCGTTGCAGTTCATCGAGGCCATCCCAGAAGGCATGGAACAGATCCAGCGACGCCTTGCCCATTCCCACCAGCCCCAGCAGTGACAGCGGCATTGCCAGCCATGGGAACACCAGCAGCACCACCGCCAGCACCAGGCTCACGGCCGCCCCCTGCTTCACGGAGGCCCACACGGTGCTGCCGATCATCTGGATCTGCACCGCACGGTTGATCTCGCCCCGCTTGCGCAGCGCCTCGGTGCGCAGGCCGGTGAGTAGGGACTGGTAGATGGCAAACACCACAACGCCACCAAGGGTGGATTCGGTGATGAACTCCCCGCCGGTGAGGCTGCCGCCATTGAGGTTCACATCGATCGAGGCCAGACCCGCCAGTGGTGCCGCCTCGATGCCGGCCTGGGGAATACGGAAGGGGTCGCGCTCGCGGGTCATCGCTATACAGCAGCCTTCCATCAGCCTGGCAGCGGGATCAGCGCAATGGAAGGTTCAGTTCTCCGTACAGCACCGGATTGACGTCATACCCACGTCTCGGCGCCCTAAGCAGCAGCAGCTCAGGCAGCAGGTTGGATTGAGATCCCCGCGCTGTTCTCCCCTTCCACCCGATCGCAGAGTTCGCGGAACTGGCAGTTGCGGCAGTAGCCGAGGTTCTCCGTCAGCGGGAACGACTCCTTGGCCAGAGGGATATTCCGTTCACGGTCGCGGCAGAGGCTTTCCATCTCCTTGATCTCGGCGGCCACTTCCGCTGCCAGACCCTGCAGATCAGTGGCCGTGGGACGTTTCTCAATCTCCGCGTAGCTGTTCTGGAGGTAGGCCGCCACGCAGCGGATCTGCGTAGCCGGCAGCTTGAGGTGGTCTTCCGCCCAGGCCGCGTATCCCAGCAGCTGGCGCAGATGCTTGGCCGGATCCTGGCGGCCACTCTTCCAATCGAGGATCACCACCTCCCCGTCCACCTCAAAGAGGCAGTCGACCTTGGCGTAGATCTTCATTCCCTGCAGCCGGGCTTCCCCGTAGCCCGGTGGCTCGATCAGATAGCGCGGATCACCCTGGAGCACCTCCTGCAGCCAGGCGTAGCGCTCACTGGCCAGCAGCTGCTCCAGGCAGACCATCACCGGTTCAAGCAATTCAGCTGGCTCAGGCGCTGGGCGCTGGCGGTAGTGCACCTCCATCAGCTCGGTGCCGGCGAGCAGGCCGGTGATGGTCTGCTGCACATGGCGGGTGAACCGCTCGCGATCGATCGCTGCCGTGGTGCGCAGCAGCCGTGTGAGCAGGGCTGCCAGCACCTGGTGCACGGCATCCCCGGTCGTCATCGGGATGCTGCTGAGCCCCTTCAGCCGCTGGATCAACGCTGGCGGCAGTTCGTGGTCGTAGCGGCCGTAGTACTGGAAGAAGTAGCGCCGGCGGCAGCTGCGGAAGGTTTCCGAGCGCGTCGACGACCAGCCCAGCTGCGGCGTGTAGGGGTAATCCGGCAGGGTGATCGCAGGCATCGACCTTGGGCTCACCGCAGCTCTGGGCGCAGTCTGCACCGCATCTCGCCACGCCCTGTGGGATCCGCCTGGGCTGATGTCGATCCCCAGCGGCGTCGCGGCACTGAAGTGGCTGAGGGACGTTCACGCCAGGGGGGAGGATCAGATTGATCCCGAGCTTCTGCCTGTCGCAAGCCACCCTTTAGAGGCGGCCAACCGCGAGGCCTCCTGCATGGCCTCGATGCAGCGCTGGGTGCGGCGTTTGGCGTCGTCCTGGCTTTGGGCCCGCATGAGATAGCCCTCCATCGCCTCCGGTGTTTCGATCAGCGCCAGCAGCCCAGCGGTTCGTGGGCTCAAGGAGCCATCGCCCAGCAAACGACTCACGCTGCCGTTCTCCCAGAGCTGGGCACCTTCTGATCCCGCAGCGAACAACTCCTGTTGCAGCACCCCAAGCAGGGACTGCTTAAACGCATCGAGCTGGCCAGGCCGTAAGCGCCGGCTGTTGGGCAGCCCTGCTGCACTCCCTGCAGGGATCACAGCTGGCCGATCAGGCGAGTGCTCCACACTCCAGCTCAGCCCAGTTCCGGGTATTCCCACCGTGGTGCGCGGGCTGCCACTGCGGGCGACGGGGATATTGAACGAGGCGCCCCGCCCGCCCACCGAGATCGAGCTCAAGCCCCCCTTGGCGAAATTGAAGCGCAGGGGCCCGAGGCGGGCGGAGCGGCGGAATCGGAAACCCATGGTTCAGCGACTTTTGACGCAGTAGCCGCTCGAGCTGTACCAGCCCAGCGGGCAGGAGTTGCCGGTCTTCGGGATCGCCTCCTGGTCGTTGCTGGGGCTGCTGACGCAGTAGTTGCCAGACGAATAAAAGCCCAGCGGGCAGCCCCCGCCCACCTTTTCAATGGCGCCGCGGGTGTTACCACCAGAGCTCGGAACGCAGTAGCCGCCGGAGCTGTAGTAGCCGAGGGGGCAGCCACCTACCTTTGGCAGCGGTTCCACAGACTGCTGGGCCAGGGCCGATGCGCTGGCCACGGTGAATACCAGCATCAGCCATAGCTGAGGTGGCTGTATCGACACTCCGATACGACTGTCATTTTCTGAAGCCTTTTTAGGGAAGGAATCACTCGGCCGGGGTTGAAACGAGACGCTCAATGCAATGCGCTGATGATGGGCTGATGGCTTCCCGAGACGCGCTGGAATTAACGGCAAGGGCAACGGTGTCAGCCACCATCAGCCTCTTGCACGGTGCCGAGATGCTTTTCGGCGGCGGCAGGGCTCATGCCAACGAGGTTGCAGCAGCAATGTTTTGCGGCCGGATCCGTCACCTAGTGGTGGATCCGATCTACATGGGCCGCACGATCACGGGCCTGGAGCAGTGGGCGTGCGCCAGTTCCAGCGGGGTGAACGTGCGGCAGGCTCCCTATCCGGTAGTGGTCTGCAATGGCATCGGCCAGTGCTGGCAGGTGGCCTGGACGTATTAAAGGCAGTTTCGCGGCGAACGGAATCAGCCACCAGAACCTGAAACGAGAAGTGCCTGTGCACCAGTGCCGCGGTGCAGCCCCACCTCACGTCTGATTCCCATGGGCTACAAAACCAGTTACCTCGTCTCCGCTGCGATGCGCCTCGCCGTTGAGAGCGTGGTGATCCCCGCCCTCCAGCAGGTCCCCGCGGTCGTCGGTCGGGCAATGGCCAACCAACGCTGGACCGTCCACCTCTACGGGCTATGCCGGGCGAATCCCACTGAAAGCTTCTGCTGCGTTACGCCAGTGACAGAAAGCGGGAACCCCTTTGGCGGTGCTGATTGCAGCCTGGCTCCGTCGCTGCCCGTGCTGGTGGTTCCCAGCCGTTTTGTGGCCGACCCGATGGCAGTCGTGGGCATCAGGCCCAGCAGCACCGCCGCCGCCATCAGCTTTCAGGAGAGCTGGATGGGTTCAACATCCCAGCTGGTGGTGGATGGTGCCGACCAGTCAGCTGGCGTAACCCTGATCCGGTTTCACCGGCAATCCGATGGGATGGAGTTTCTCGGTGCTCGCTCCCTGGCTGCTGCTCAGGCAGCGGCTGCAGCCCTGGCCCAGACCATGCCCCTCTGGCATCAATTGGTGCATCAGCCCCAGGGGCTGAACAGGATGCTGGCCCAGCTCGCATTCTGAGCCTCAACCGTCTCTGCTTACAGCGCTACAGAGTGATTCTTCCCGATGACGACAATGAATTCAACAGACGATCAAACAAGAAGGGTGAGTTTTGAGCTGAGCATTCCTTTGCTCTCGGCAATCGAGGCTGCCCGAGAGAAGTGGGGGTTCGACAGCAGCGCAGCGGTGGTTGATCTCATCCTCAGCGAAATCCTGCTAAGGGGCATTACAGACGATAAAAAAAGAAGGCTGAGTATTGAGCTGAGCATTCCTTTGCTCTCGGCAATCGAGGGTGCCCGAGAGGAGATGGGGTTCGACAGCCGCGCAGCGGTGGTTGATTACATCCTCAGCGAAATCCTGCTAACGGGCATGGATGATGCCCCTGAAGCCTCGATGCCATTACCTACGGATCAAGGAGGAGGAGAAGTTGTTTGATCACCGCAGCCAAGGCCCCCACGCAGATCCGCTGGTGCATCCGGGCTGCTGAGCAGGGCGGCAGCCAAAGCACCTTGGCGGGGTGAAAGCTGAGCCAGAGCCCGGTCCCAGGCGGCCGGATCCGAACCAAGGGCGGCGATCTGCCGCTGGTTGGCGGCCAGCACCTCGGCACTGGCGACCTTGAACGGGAATGCCGCAAAATCGCCACCCGCGGCACCCCGGGGGCGGACCCTGATGGTGAATGCCTCTCCAGGGTTCAGCGGTTCGATGGGCCAGGCCACAGGCCCTTCGATCGGCTGGGTAGAGCTGGCCCGTTGCCGCCAGACGATCACACCAGCGCGCTCGATCCGCAGTTCATTGAGCGGGCCAACGGCCTGAAGCACCGGCCTGCTCAGCCCGACCGTTGCACCGGGCCAGGGGCTCACCAGACAGATCGGCGCCCCATCACAACTGCGGCTGCCGCCGACGGCCACCGGCGGGTTGAGGCCGAGAAAGGCACGCAACTTCTGGATCAAGCTCAGCGACGGAGGCTGGCGCTTGCTGGCAGGCGGGTTGGCCTGCGCCTGCACGGAACCCTGCCAGGGCGATGCCAGGGCCATGGCAACGGTGGCGGCGATGGAGAGAACGATCGAGCGGTTCATGGTGAGAGGGCGACGTTCAGTCATCACGGCAGGAGGCGGTGGCACTGAGGGCCAGCAGGGGCAGCAGCAACGGCACCAACCAGAGCTGCCAGATCGCCAGGCTCCAGGCCAGCGGGGAGCACACCAGCACGAGCAGAGCGACCGCAGTCCAGCGATGCTGACGCTTCTCCAGCAGCGCTGCCAACACCACCCCCAGGGCAGCGGCAGCTGCGGTGCACAGGGTCTGCGAGAGCGGGGTCAGCCAGTGCTGCAAGTTGAGCGATTGGATCAGCACCGCTTGCACCAGCACCCCTGGCACTTCGCGGGCATTTCCGTTCCATAGCGGTTGGTCGCCGCGCAACAGAGCGTCCTGCACTGTGGCGGGCGCTTCAAAGAGGTCTTCTGACTGGTTGCCGAGCCGGCCGCTGGTGCCCACCAACAGCACAGGTGCCTTGAGCTGTGGCAGCTCGGCCGGTTGCACCAGGCGGATCTGCTCGGCCCAGTTGAGCGACCAGTCGATCACCCGATCAGCCGGCAACACAGGGACGCTCTGCTTGCTCAAGGCACCGGCGAAGTTGTCGCTGGTGATCGCATACAGCAGATGCAGGGGCAGCGATTTGAGCACCCCGCAAGAGCCAGCCGTACCGACCGCCAGGCTCTTTCCGATCAACCCTGCCGCCGCCAGCGGTGAGCTCTCCAACCAGAAGTTGCCGCTCTGGCCCTGGCAGGGCGCACCCAGCTGGGGCACAAAACCTCCCACCACCTTGCGGCCAGGTTGACGGCGCAAAACAGCAGCCAGCAGATCAGTGCCGGGGCGGGGCTGATCGAACACCACATCCAGACCCACCACAGGCACTTGCGCTGGCGGGGTTTTATGGAGCACCTCAGCCAGAGCAACCCTTGAGGTGTGATCCACCACAGCTCCACCTCCCAGTTCCGGGAGAGTGGTGGCGGGATCCAGCAGCAGCACCGTGATGGGGCTGGCGGCCCCTGGCCCAGGCTGCCGGGTGAGCTGGCGCCAGAGCCGCTGCACCTCCAGCCGCCGATCCAGCAGGTAGCTATTGAGCGGGTTGGCGGGGGTGAACTCCATCACCAGGGCTGCCGCCACAAATGCTCCTGCGGCAATCGCCTGCTTCCGCTTGGTGCTGGCCAATCGCAGCAGCAGCTGCCGTCGCCGCTGCAGGGGCAGCTGGAAGGGCTTGGCGATGGGCGTGGCGACTGCCGCCAGCAGCAGCTCGCAGCCCTCACAACCCTTGCGTTCAGCCAGCATCTGCCGGGTGTGAATCACGGCGGCCTGCAGATCGCTGCCCGCCTCCAGCCGCTTCAGGAGCTGGGCAAAGGCCAACGCTGCTGCTGCTGATGGCACGGGCTCCAGGAAACACACCGCCCAGTCGATGCCTGCCCGGGCCGCGTGCTGAGCGAGCTGCAGACCGCTGCAGCTGTTGAACAGCAACACGCGCAGCCCATGGCTGGCCGCTACCGCCAGATCAGCTTCCAGGGCTTGGCCATCGAGCTGGCTGCCATCACCCAGGTGCAATACCCCTCCATTGGGCCCGCCGCTGCTGTGGCCCAGGTAGAGCAGCGCATCCCAGCCGGCACCCTGGGCCAATGCCGTCCGCAGGGCTGCTGGGTTAAAGCCCTGACCCCGCAGCACGCTGAGATGAATCCGGCCGCTGCGTTGCTGCGCCTGCAGCCGCCCCACTTCGCCATCGAGGTGGAGTCCGGCCTCTGACCCCACCAACAACAGGATGCGCGGCTTGCGGGCCCGTACCGGAGCCGAACTGCCCGCGACAGGAGCGTCGCCATCGAGCCGCCAAATAGGTCGCCCCAGCGCCAAGCTCTCCCAGGGCAGGCTGCCGAACGTCTCATCGACGCCCTCCAGCCGCAGGGACAACGGCAGATCCGGCAGATCCTTCAACAGCCGTTGCAAGGGCAGCCAGGCGGAGCTGTCGATCCACTGCTGCAGACCCTGGCGCAACTGTTCGCTGTAGCTGCGAACCACCGCCGCGCCTTCCGGCCAGGCAAAGGCCGGGTCATGGTGCTTCAAGAAGCGCTGCCGCCACACCCGCTGCAGGGTGAGCAACTCCCTGGGGATGGGCACGACAAAAGCATCCTGCCGGCCGGGAGCCGCCAGAAACACCTGCAATTGGCCGCTGCCATCCACCGCCTGGCGAATCAGCAGATCGATGCGGGCGCCCATCAGCCCGGAAGCTGCAGGGGGGGCAGCGCCAGATCGCTGCTGCCGGGGTAGCTCAGGCGCACCGTGATCAGCTCCGCTCCCCCGCCGAACACCAGCTCGATCTGGGTGCTGCTGTCGGCGCACTGGCGTTGCTCGTGGCTGCCTTGGTGCGCCGTGATCACCAGGCCATCGGGCAGCAGGTCGCCAGCCATCGCGGCGGTGAGCCGCAGCACCAAGCCATCGGGGCGGGCTGGATCAGCACCGGTGGCCACCATCTGCAGCACAAAACGCTCCACGCAACCTTCGGCCGCCTGCCCGCACACCAGCTGGCCGCCATCGAGCCCCAACGGAATCGCAACCAGCGCCAGGGCATCTGTTTCGGCCGCTGCGGCACCACCACTGAAAAAAGCACCCTGGGTGAGGGGTTGCCACTGGGCGCCGAACACCTGCTGCAGGGCTCCATCGAGCTGCCCGCCGAGCCAGTCGGCCACGGCCACCACCTGACGCTGCAGACTCGGCAAGGCCACCCGGGGTAGGGCCGCTGGTTCGAGCAGCTGCACCAGCGTCAGCAGTCGCTCCACCCCTCCCTTGAAGGCATCAGCATCGAGCCACAGCTGATCACCGCTGCGCTCGGCCTGGCGGGCCAACGCCACAAACTCGCAGCCGGTGAGCACCCCAGCAAAGGCCACCACGGCGTTTTCCTCATCAACCTGGGCCGCCAGCAACAGCTGTGGTGCTGTGCCCTCCTCCCCCCAGGGCTTGGCATCCACTGCAATCTGATCAGCCGCGATGCCGCTGGTGGCCAGCTGCAGCGCAAAGCGGTTCAGACTCAGCAGCCGGCCGTCGTCTTCTGCAGCGGTTTCCGGCCCCAACGGCAATGCCTTGGCCTGGCTTGCCAGCACCTGCCGGAGCGCCTCCACCGCCAGGGCCCGCTCGCTGGGCCAGGGCTCATCCACGGGCAGCTCGATCGCCCCTGCGGGCATCGGCAGCACGTCCATCGGAGGGGTCGGTTCGGTCATGACTGGCTCAGGTGGTGTTGCACCCAACGGCGCAGAGGAGCGATGTCTCCTTCTCGTTCTGGCTCAAGCAGGTGATTCCGCAAGGCACCCGCCAGCCGCTCGGCGGCCTCCACGCTCTGGCCGCAGCTGGCAAAGGCCGGGTGACGCTTGAGCTCCATGGCGGCTGCGGTGGCGATGGCTGATGCGTGCTCCGACGGGCGGAGCTTCTTGCTCACAGTTCCGCAACTTGTATTGCAGCGATCGGCAAGGGGGCGGTTGGTCAGGCCCTCTGCCCAGCCAGCCCACAGGCAGCGCAGCAGTTTTGCGTTCTTGCCCGCGGTGGCAAGCACCTGGGGCATGTGCTGATCCATGGCTCGCTGCAGGGCGGCATCGATCAGGGCTTTGAGCTCGCCCCCTGAGGGCCCTTGCTCCTGTTCAGAAGCAGCCAGATAACTGGGATCGATCGCTTCAAAACCCGCAGCGGCGGCTTCATCGAGGCTTTTGCTGGCCCTGATCGTCAACAGCTGCCGAATGGCCAGGGCGATCGCCTTGAGCTGATCGCTGGTGGTGAAGGGATCTTGATCCGGTGCAAGCGCCCGCAGAAAGGCCAGATCTGGCTGCCAGCCCGATGCCTTGCCCGTTGCCTGCTTGTAGCTGAGCTTGGCTGCTTCATAGGGCAGGCCGTAGCGGCCGTGCAGGGCGCACAGGGCTTCAATCGTTGCGCGGCTTCTGACGTGCTGCGCGCAGGCCTGCCGCACCCGGGTGGGGCTGCTGTTGCTCAGCAGGGCCCAATCGGAAATCAGCAGTAGGCCGTGCTGCCTGAAGTACGCCTTGAGCTCGTTGTGGGCCTGGATCTTGAGCCGTGACCAGTGGGGCAGCCCGCATAGAGCAGAGTCGTAGCTGCGCAGCACCTCGGCCGAAAACGGGCTGATCAGCCCCGCCGGCATTGAGGCGATCTGGGCATAGGTAAACGGCGCCGTCTCTGACGGGCCGGTACGGATGGTCAGCTCGCCGTCGTCGTCGAGGGCATAGCTGGCCATCACCTCCACCTCGATGCCATGCAAAGCCTTGTGGACCTTGTAGGTGGCCAGCAACCAGCCATGCAAGGCATGGCTGATACGGCAACGGAGGCAGAGAAGCGGCAGTGGATCGGCTTTGACCTGGCTGGCCTCAAGTAGGTCCAGATCCAGGCTGCGGCAGGGTTCAGCCGTCTCACATCCCAGCGCCGCCAGGGTGGACATCACCAGGGGCTGCTCACGGGAGCGGATGCCCTCCGGGGTCAGCTGTATGAGTTCCTGGTACTCGCCCATGGCAGTGCCGGCCAGCTGGGGTGCGCGGTGCGGCCAGTCTGTACTGCTCAGGCATGAATCAAGCCACCTCGGCTAGAACAAGTTGAGAACCGAGAAAGGAGTGGAGCATGCACACCAGCCTGGGGTTCGGACGATGAGAGTCAATCCGTTGAGCCCTATGAGCAGGTGGCTGGTCATCATGTTCTTGATGGCCGCAGGCTTGGGGTCAACGCAAGTTGGCTTTGCAGGACCAGTGCTGGCTTCTGAGGCTACCTCTAATCTTAACAGCAATCAACCAGACATCAAAGCGATATTTGAACAGGCTGAAAAACTAAGAACAGAAGGCAAATATGGAGCCGCAGTTAATATCTGGCGGCAGCTGATGCCGATAATAGAGAAAAACTTTGGCATCGAGTCACCAACGGCATCGGAGGCCCTTTACATGATTGCCAGTCTGCTTGACAAGTCCGGGAGAACAACAGACGCCGAAACCTACTATCGGCGCCATCTAAAGCTTCAAAAAAAACTTTTAGGATCTATACACCCCGAGGTCTCTAAGGCGCTGTTGATTTTGTCTTTTAATTTGGAAGATCAGTTAAAATATACGGCCGCAGAAAATGCTCGCCGCGAAGCTCTTTTTATTGACGAGAGCCTGCTGGGCAGCAATGACCTAGGCGTGGCAACAACCTTAACACTTTTGGCATACAACCTAAATAATCAGGGAAGATATAACGATGCAGAGCAAGTCTTTCGAAGGGCCTTGGCCATAGAAGATCTAGCACTCGGGCAAGACAGTCAAAAGTACGCCACAAGCCTCAATTATTTAGCTGGTCTGCTTAAGAGACAGGGAAGGCTAGACGAGGCAGATTATTATTACAGTCGCTCCCTCTCGACCAGGGAAAAGCTTCTTGGCCCAAGTCATCCTGATACCGCAACTACGCTTAATGATCTAACGTTAGTCAAGATTGGCAGGGGGCGGCATCTATTGGCGGAAGAGCTACTTCTTCAATCTCTTGAAATATTCCGCAAAGAGATAGGTGCGGAAAGCCAGCAGTTTGCAAATGCTCTTAGCAACCTGGCAGTTGTTAGTAATTACCTAGGGAAATATGCTGAGGCCGAAAAGATGCTGCGTCAATCTCTTTTAATAAATGAAAAAAACTTAGGCCCCGAGAACGCTGGCCTCGCCGCAACTATCAATAATTTGGGATTATTGATGCAGGAGCTTGGGCGATACCCTGAGGCAGAATCTCTCCTGAAGCGCTCCCTTATTATTAATGAAAAAAATCGAGGACCTAATCATCCAGAAACCGCTAATAGCCTTAATAACTTGGGCGTTCTTTTGAGCGACCAAGGTCGGCATGCGGCTGCTAACTTGCTCTACCGCAGGTCTCTAGCGATAGAAAGCAAGAGCTCGAATAATGATTATTTAAGAATGGGCTCGCTTTACGCCAATATGTCGCGCGAGCACGCCATAGCAGGGCAATATTCAGAAGCTCTGATGCTGATAACCAAGTCTCTAGCTATGGAGTTCACGTGGCTCACGCGTGAAGCGCCACCATTACCATCAGAGCTACGTTCGAAATTTCTTGATCAGCTCTCTCAAAACTGGCAAATTCCTTTTGGATGGATTGAAAGCCATCCACCCGCTGCCGAGCTTGCGCTAAATACCCGCCTCAACCGCCAGGGGCTGCTTCTGGAGATCGAGCAGCGTCAGGGCTTGCTTCTCAATTCACCCGGCGTCGATCAAGCCAAAGTGGAGCAGCTGCAGGCACTGACGCAGCAACTGGCCTCTGTTTCATTACCCCCTGAACACCGCGCTGCGGCACGCGACCAACGGGATCGCCTGCAGAGCGAGCTGTACCGCCAGATCCCAGAGCTCCAGATCCAGCTTGTCACTCCGCTTGAGGTGGCCAAGGCATTGCCTGCCGATGGTGTGCTGGTGGAGTTTCAGCGCTACCGGTCTTGGGACGGCCGCAAGCCGAAAAATCAACGCTGGGGTGAAGCCCAGTACATCGCCTTGGTGCTTAAGCCCAGCGGCAGCATCAGCTCAATGCCTCTGGGGCCAGCGGCGGCCATTGAAGCCACGGTTCACAAGGGGCTCAGTGCTTCAGCAGAGGATCTCACCGACGCGGAAGCGGTCTGGGCGCAGCTAAGCAACCAGGTGCTCAAGCCGCTGCTGCCCCAGCTCAGCGGCAGCCGGCAGTGGTTTCTCTCTCCAGACGGTGAACTGAACCGGGTGCCATTTGCGGCGCTGCCAGCTCCGCAGCAGCCCAGCACCCCCTTGGCCAAGGTCGTGCAGTTGCGGCTGCTCACGACGGGCCGGGAATTGGTGCGTCTACAGCAACCAGCGCCGCCGAGCACTGCGGCGCTGGTGATGGCCAACCCCAGCTACGACCGCGCCAACGCCAAACCAACTCCAGCAACAAGGCCTGATACGGACACCAATGGGGCCCAGCGGCGTTCGGCTGAACTAGGCAGCAGCCGGTGGAACCCCCTTCCTGCCACCCAACGGGAGGGCCAGCAAGTGGCCAGCCTGCTGGGCAGCGGATTGATCAGCGGAGCAGCTGCCACCACCACAAGCCTGCAGCGGCAGAAGGGGCCCGCGCTGCTCCATATCGCCAGCCATGGCTTCTTTGTGGCCGATAGCGAGAAGGAACCCGCCAGACCATTGCTGGCCTTGCAGGATCAATCCACCCTGTTGTGGCCTTTACGCGGTGAGGATCCCCAGCTGCGCAGCGGTCTCGTGTTTGCGGGTGCCAACCAGCCGGATGCCGATCCCAACGACGACGGCTATCTGACTGCTGCAGAAGCCGTGAATCTCAACCTCAAAGGCACCCAGCTGGTGGTGCTCTCCGCCTGCTCCACCGGCCAGGGCGATGTGCGCACCGGAGAAGGGGTCTACGGGCTGCAGCGTTCCCTCACCGTGGCTGGTGCTCGCAGCACCCTGCTGTCGCTCTGGAAGGTGGACGACGCCGCCACTGCCGAATTCATGAGCCGCTTCTACAAACGGCTCAAAGCAGGGGAAGGCCGTGCTGATGCCCTGGCGGCCGTGCAATCTGAGTTTCGCAGTGGCGCCGTCCGCGGCCCCGGCGGAGAAGACTGGAGCCCCCCCTACTACTGGGCCGCCTGGCAGCTGGTGGGCGACTGGAGGCCAATTCAGGGGCTTTGAGCTGCCCAGAGGTGCTGGCTTGGCATGACTCGGAATCAGCCTCTCCCGCCCAAAACGAGCAGGGGGTGTTCCGAGGCCCAGAAGCCTCTCCAATCCACCAAGCGTCATGCGTCGCCTCCTACTCGCTCTGCTTGCTGCAGCCCCGCTCGCCGCCCTCGGCAGTGCCCCTGCAGCCCAGGCCTATCCCTGGAGCTACTACGGCTACAGCTCCCCCTCCAGCAGCTACTACATGCTCAACGGTCCCAGTGGCTATTCGGGCTACGGCTGGGGCACCCGCAACATGAGCACCTACTCAGACAACTACGGCTCCACCACCTGCATGGCGATGGGCTCCAGCATCATGTGCTTCTGAGTCACCGATGGGCAGTTCGATGGGGACCCAGTCCAGTCACGGTGATCAAGTTCATGGTTCAAGCAATCCGCAGTGCAGAACGCCAGCGACAGCTGCTGAACTTGCCAGTATCCAGCGTAATGATGAAGCACGTCTTTGCTATGGGCTTGATCTGTCGACGAAAGCTCGTGCTGCGGTTTTCTACGCCGAAGAGCTTGAGCTCTCGATCTACGATCTGACCTGTGTGGCATACGCAGCACTGAGCAGTGCCGAGGGCGGCCTTGATGTGCTCGTCAAGCAGCAAGGCTCTGCTGCATCCGGACGCTGCGACATCGAAGCGCTTTACTTCTGGAGCGTGGCCACTGGTGGCCTGACGGGAGCACGCTTGACGCTTTGGGCGATGTTGGAGACGCCAACGGATCCTGGACTCTGGAAAACAGCTGCTCCCTGGGGGCACAATGCCACGCGCAAAGCGGCTGAATCTGCGGGGAGCCTTGAGCAGCGCCTGGTTGATCTGCAGAGATTAAAAGCTGAAAATCTCATCACGAATGAGGAGTATCGAAAACCGCGTTGCAGGGTCATCGATTCTATTTGAGTCCTGATCCTTGGCGATTTGTATGCCACAGGGTTTGGGAGATCCTTGAGAACCGCCTGGAATCAGCCGAGTGGTTCCAGAACGAGGAGCAGGGGACTTCTGCTTCCCGGCGCCATGCGTGTTTCGCCCCTATTGCTCCTTTCCCTTCTAATCACCAGTCCAGCATCAGCCTCATCCTATGACGCACTCTGTGGGAATGTTTCCTGCACGATAAGCCTCGATGCCAGTGGCATTTCCTCCCCAGCTGGCTTCATCCCCACACCCCGAATCGCGCAATGGTTCACCGGCGGCGATGAGAGCTTCAACGTTGGCAAAGGCACCGCCGGCGCACTTGGGGCGGCCACCCTGGGAGCCATCGGCGGAGGATTGCTGCTGGGCCCCATCGGGTTGATCGGTGGGTTGATCGGCGGCGGCATCGCCAGCTCCAAAGCAGGTCGCACGGCCGATCTCTTTTTCAACGTGGTGGGCTACGACCAGAGCGGTAAGAAGACAACCCTCAGCTTTCGCTTCGTGAATCCGAAGCCTGCCAACCGATTGAAGATGGAGTTGCCCATGTTCACCGGGCTGGCGATGGGGCAGAGCCGCTCCATCGAGGAGCTGCGAACCGCCGTGGCGGTTGGCTCCCAGGCCGGCTCGACGGCACCCTTGCCCGAAACTCTTGGCCCGAGCTCCGCGCCACAGCAAACCAAGGCAGGCATCCCTCTGCCGGAGTCGCTGAAACCTGAGGGGCCCGAACTCGTGCTTGTCGGATCGACCCGCGAAGATCAATGGCAGGCCTACCTCAAGCAAAGGGGCCTGGAGCAATGGGCCAGGAACAACCCCCAGCTTGCCCAGCAGCTCAAGCAACGTCTCTATCCGAATCCATGAGGCCTGAGGCCTTTTGGAATCACTTCTCACCAACCGGAACGAGAAGGGATCGAACACCACGCGGTCCAGAGCCGCCAGATCCATGAAAACCCTCCTCACCCTCCTCGCTGCTACCGCCACCATCGCCACCAGCACTGCCACTCTCGTTGAGCCCGCGGCTGCCCAGTGGAACTACTACGGTCCTAGCCAGCAGCAGCTGCGCCAACAGCGCAACAACGGCTGGAGCAGCGGCGACTACTTCGGTGCTCCCCAGCAGCCACGGATCCAGCAAAATCCATATGGTGGCTACACCCCCGGTCTCCAGCACAACACTCGCTACCGCCAGGGCAGCTGCGCCACGTACCTCAACTGCTGATTCTCATGAACAGCAACACGCCCCTGCGCACCACTGGAACACTTTTTGGCAGCCCAGCCGCCAACAGACCGTGGCCCCTGGGACCAAGCCCTGCGCGACTACATCCTGCTGGTCACGATCCTGGTTGCATTCCTGGAGGCCACCGCCCAGGATCTCAAGCCATTCCAGTCACCAGTACTGATGAGCAGCTAGTGGCAGCGGCCGTCTGCCACCTGGATGGGCTGCTCTCCTTCGCCTACCTAATTGTCGCCGTGCACCCAGGTCGGTGGTACCACCATCCTTTCGATCGGCGACGGCGACACCATTCGCGTCCGCCAGGCGGGCAAGGCCATCACCGTGCGACTGGCCTGTGTCGATGCCCCAGAAACAGCCCAGGGCCCCTATGGCCAGCAGGCCAGGGGCTACTTGCAGCAGCGGCTGCCTGTCGGGCGCGAGGTGAGGCTCGAGGTCAAGACCACCGATCGCTACGGCCGCTCGGTGGCCGAGGTGACCTCAGAGATCAACATCAACCTGGCGATGGTGGAAGACGGCCAGGCCTTTTCCTACCGCCAGTACTTGGGCGGCTGCGATGCCAAGGAGTACCTGGATGCCGAACACCGCGCCAGCAGGCGCCGCTATGGCGTCTGGCAGGTGCCGGGAGGCATCACTCGGCCCTGAGACTTCCGCCGCGGACGCGGCTCTGCGTCTATTCCCGATGGCACCACACCCGATGGGCGCCGCTACCTCTGCAACGAAATCGGCTCCTATGCCCGAGCCCAGGAGCTGCTGCGCCAGGGGCATAGCTACCTGGACAGCAACAGTGATAGGGAAGCCTGCGAATCCCTGCGCTGACTGAAGTTCAGGGGGTACGGGAACAGGAACCTCAGTCAGCCTCCACCACGGGCCAGAAGGCGTACTTTGAACTTGAGGGGAGGCGCGGTAGCCAACCCGTCCCTCACCCTCCAGAAGAGTCCGGCCCGGTCGATCGGAGCCGGTGCACACAACGGAGGTGCGATTGGATGAACCCACTCCAGTGAACTCGCTGGCGCTGCGTGAACGTCAGCCCGTAGCCGCAGACAGCCATATGCCACTTCTGATTTCCGCGTGTTGCCTCCCCGGGCTACATAAACCGGGCCGGGATCACATCCGAGAAGGTCAAGCCCCGAGCATCTCTTCTCCCAGACGTGATCTCCTTTCCTTCCCTGCCAGGCCCAAGACAGGTCATGCGTGAACCCACAGACACCTGACCGGCAGACCTTGTGTGAGGAGGTGACCGCCGCAACCGGTGCTAATGCGACCCCCACGGGGCGCCTTCTAAATGCTCTGCTGCTGAGATCTGCACTATGGCCTCATCGAACTGGGACCAGCGCTACCTCGAGGGCAGTGATCGCTGGGAGCTGGGCAGGCCGGCACCGCCGCTGGAAGCCTTTCTACGCACCGGCCGCCAAGCGCCCCAACCACCGGGCCGGGTGATGGTGCCCGGCTGCGGCCGGGGCCATGAGGCGGCCATGCTCGCTGAACTGGGCTACGAGGTGATCGGGCTGGACTTCAGCAGTGAGGCCATCCAGCGCGCCCAGGCGCTGCACGGTTCCGATCGCGCCCAGTTGCGCTGGCTACAGGCCGATCTCTTCGATGGGGGAGCGCTGGCGGCAGCCGGCATCACCACCGGCAGCCTGCAGGGCTTGCTGGAGCACACCTGCTTCTGCGCGATTGATCCAGCCCAGCGCGGCGCCTATCTCGACACCGCGCGGCGGTTGCTCGCCCCCGGTGGCTGGTTGCTGGGCCTGTTCTGGTGCCACGGGCGGCCGGATGGCCCCCCGTGGGGCAGCGACCCAGCGCTGCTGGAGCAGCAGCTAACGGCGGCCGGATTTTGCCAGGAGCTCTGGGAGCCGGCCCTGGGCTCGGCCCCCGAGCGCGACAACGAATGGCTGGGGCTCTGGCGATGCTGAGCTGCCGTACCAGCAGACCCTGCACACCAAAGCCGAAGGGGTAGCCCTGATGGCACCAAACGGGAAGACCTGCTGGTCAAGCGAGCAAGGAGTATGAGCAGCCCGCAATGACTATGGGACCTCAAATGTCAGACACTCTGAGTGTCGCTACATTGAACTCGTAAAGGATTTGAACCAACTTCCCATGCTCACCGGTACAGAGTTGCTCGCCAAAGTCAAAGAGCTTGGTGATGTCTCCAAATCAGAGCTCGTGCGTGAGTGCGGCTATGTGAGCACCAAGAAGGATGGCTCTGAACGCCTTAACTTCACGGCGTTCTATGAAGCCCTGCTCGGCGCCAAGGGCGTCAGCCTGGGCACCGATGGCTCGGGGCGAGGCACGGGCAAAGGCGGCCGCAAGCTGAGTTACACCACCAAGATCCAGTTCAACGGCAACCTGCTGGTGGGCAAGGCCTACACGGCCATGCTGGATCTCAAGCCCGGCGATGAGTTTGAGATCCAGCTGGGCAAAAAGCAGATCCGCCTGGTGCCGGTTGGTGGCCACGACGAAGAGGAGTGAGCTGAAAAGCACAGCTAAGGGTTGTGTGCATTTGTTGCGCAGCAGCAGCCTTGCCCCAGTGTTGCTTTCAAAGTGAAATCAAGGCACAAGCGATGCAGGTGCCGGCATGAGCGCCAGCCTCCCCATGCCCGGCCGCTCCGGAGACCCCCCGCACATGCCGGGGGGTTTTCTGTTGGGAGCCGTTAGGGACTTGAGCAGGGGCTCGGTGGCTCAGCGGTGCAGCGGACAGAGCAATGGCGCCGGCACGCGGCAGGTGCGCCAGTCGCCATTGCCGCTGGTTACCTCCACGCCGATCAGGCTGGCGGGATGGTCGGGCTCACTGAGATCGCCGATCCAGGCAATGGCATCGGCAATGGCTTCATCCAGGGAGCTGTATTGGCCGTCAAGCTGCCGGTGGGGCTCGCAACTGCCATCGATGAGGCGGTAACTGCGCTCGATGGGCTGGTTTGCGTTGCTACGCCGAGTAGGGGATCCGGTTGCCTGCATATTTCCCTTGCTGTCCCCAGCACCATGGCCAGAACCAGGGACGGCTGGCTGTATCGGGCGGAACCTATTGATCTGTCGTTACAGCGACTCTTCAGTCGCGGCGCAGTCGGCTCGGGAAGAAGCGGCGGTTGCCGCTGATCTGCTGTGCTTCTGGGGATTGATCGGCAGGCCCGTCGCCATTGGCCCCAATCGCCTCCCGGCAACGCTGCAGCAGCTCCTGCCTGAGCGCATCAGGGCTTTCAATGCGGATGCCGCCGCCAAAGGCAAACAGCCAGCTGCGTAGATCGATGTCGGCAGCCACGGTCCAGCTGGGTAGATCCAGCTCCACCGGGTAGGGATGGGTGTCGCTGGGGCTGCCAGGTTCGAGCACATGCGGTGCCTTGGGGTGGTGCCACCAGCTATCGCCGGCCAGCGGTTTGGAGAAGCGGGTGTGCTCGATCGGGTAGCGCTGCAGGCCCTCACGGATGAAGGAAAACGCCCAGGGAGCGCAGCTAAAGCGCAGGGTCACCAATGCCTGGGTGCGGCGCTGGGCTGAGCTGCTGGCCACCGCCAGCTGTTGGTCCAAATCGCCCCCGAAGAAGATGCCGCCGCAGTGGTGCAGCAAGCGCTCCAGCCGGTTCACCGCAGCAACATGCTCGTCACTGCTGCGGCGCAGGTCGCTATGGCTGTTGCGCAGGGCCAGGCGATCCAGCCGTTCGCTGCGGAGCAGCCCCTGCCCATAGCCCACCTGGTCTTCCTCGTAGAGGAGATACCAGCCCACGTTGTGGAAGATCAGCTGCAGCGGCCACACCCGCAGCTCGCCATCGGGGCTGCCTTCAAAGCTGCCCACGCCGGGGTAGCGCTGCAGCAGCACCCGCCGGTGTTCCACAATCGCCGCCTCAATGGCTTCTGCCCGCCTAGGTGCCGCCAGCGAATCGCGCCGCACCAGTTTGGTGTCGACCACCGCATGGCGGGCGTAGCTGCGCACCGGCGGCAGCCCGTCGGCGCTGATCCCCGACCAGCCCAACCGTTCGTCGAGTTCGGCCAGCAGGTTCTGGGCCGAGGGATCCGCCAGCCGGCCGGCGCTCTGGCGCACCACGTTGTATAGCTCCCGTAGACGGGTTGGTGAGAGCACGGCCGTGCCGAGGCAGTAGCCGTGGCGCACGTTGTCATTGCGGTTGCGGAAGCCGTATGGGGTGAGGATCTTTTCGAGGTCCTTACGCAACGTCGCCGTTTCGCCAGGTAGGTAGGCGCCGGGGATGGATTCGGTGGCGGCGATCAGGTGCTGGTGCAGGTTGGCGCCACGCCCTGCGGGTCGATCAAAGGGCACCTGCAGCAGGTGGCGCAGCAGGGTCATCACCCGCAGGAACACCGGCCCATCACCCATCGGCGGCAGGCCGCCATGGATGGCGCCCCCTGCGCGCTGAGCTGTGGGGATCGGCGCCAGCTGAATCGGCGCCGCACTGGGCACCGCACTGCAGAAGCCATTGGCCTCCAGCCAGGCCAGATCGCCACGGATGGCGGTGGCATCGGCGTAGCAGGCGCCATGGATGCGGCCCAGAAAGGCAGCAGCGCGATCCGCCAGGTCTCCTTCTGGCAGGGGCGAGAGGATCGCCTCCAGCTCCTCGGCGCTGGCCGGATCAGTGGCGGCCAGATCGGGCCAGGTGCTCAGCAGCTTGATCAGGAACAGCAGCCGCTCGAGATCGAGCAGGCGCGAGTAGCCATGGCGCTGCAGCTTGCGTTCGCGGTTGGTGGCGGAGCGGATGCGCCTATCCAGCCCGGCCAGTTCGGCCTGCAGCACCGGCATCAGCTCGCCGTGATGGGTTGGCACCACAGCGCAGATCGCCGCAAACCCCTCCGCCCGGCACGGCCCGAAATGGGGATCGGCAAGGGCAGCGGCCATCTCCTGGATCACTGGCACCGGCACGGCCCTCTGGCGCTGGCTGTTCCACTCCAAGGAGGTGGGCAGGTCGGTGTAGAGCCACCAGCCAATCCATTCCACTGGCGCAGGCAGCGGCAATGCTTGGGTGATCGCCAGCCGCCAGGGGCGGCGGGCATGGGTGGCATCGACGATCACCGGAGTGCGCGCAGCCACAGCCTCTTGAATGCGCTGATGCAGCCTCTGCTGGATGTCAAGCCAGGGACCCTGCACCGCCGCATCACCAAAGACTTCGGCGCGGATCACGTCGGTGGAGAGCACCAGCGCAGGGGCCTCACCGGGGCCAGTGAGCAAGGGCGCCAGGGCCTTGGCGAGGGTGGTTTTGCCGCTGGCGGGCTGGCCGATCAGCAGGTGGCAGCGCAGCGCCATGGGCAACCAGCAGCAGGGCGAGATCCTCCACTCTTTCGCACGAAAAACACTCTTACCAGGGTCCTGTGCGCTGACGCTGCATTCAGCAACATCCATACAGCCCGTGGCCCACTCCTGCAGCAGCGCAGCCCGCTCTTCCCCCCGGAGGGCAACGGGCACCTATGCCCCGCCCACTCCCTTGCAAGATCTGCACAACCTCGATTTTCTTGAGCTCTGCGGTTCCCAGGCCAAGGCCGGTGCCGCTCTTGCCGTGCATCAGAGCACCGTGTGCCGCAGCGTGCAGTTGATGCAGCAGCAGTTCCAGCTGTTGCCTGATCCGGGCAGAAAGGTATGCCGGCACGGGCACAGCGAGTGCCTCGACTACCTGCGGTTGGCCTATCGGGCCCACCGGCTGATGGGAGGTTTGCTGCGCATCGGCACCGACCTGCTCCACCAGGCCCTGTTGGTGGGCATCGATGGGGTGCAGCAGGTGCCGGCGCGATTTCGCAGCGGCGGGCACTGGGCCGAGCTGCTGCGCCATGGGCTGCTGGATGGGGCGATCGTGAGCTCCTTCTGCCTGGAGCGGCGGCTGCCCACGGGGGCGATACCCCAATGGGACGGGGTCGCAGCGCTGCCGCTGGGGCAGCTAGCGCTGCAGTTGCTCACCGCCAGCCCAGACACCCAGCGGGTGTTGCTGCCACGCCGCATGAGCATGCCCCTGCTGCACGAGGCAATCGAATGGCATGGCTACGGGGTAGACCAGCAGCCGGCGGCCTGCCCTGAACCTGCCGCCTGGCTGAAGCGAGCCCGGGACCGGAAGTTGGCGCTACCGGTATGCCCGGAGCTGTTGGGTGCTGGGTGGATTGACGCCCATGGCCTGACGCCCCTGGCCGACCAGCCAGCCTTGATTGAGCAGCTCTGGTTGTTGCTGCCCCAAGGGGCGGTGAACGGCTCAGCCCCGCGAAAATGTCTCAGGCGGCTGCGGAGTCAGATCGCCATGGCACAAACGCTGCAGGCGTGACAATCTCAAGTTCGTGGAACCTCCGTCGAGGGAGATTAACCGGCCATCAGGCCGTGAGCCAGATGGTCTCTTCGAGGATGTGGTTGCCGAAGCGATCCAGCGCCATGGCCACGCGGTGGAACGCCAGGTGGGTGCGGCGAACTGCTTCATTGATCTCGCGATCCGCCATCACGACAAGCCAGATGCCAAGCTCCTCGGCGTGAAGTGTGACGGTTCCACCAATTACTCAGCCGGGGGCAGCAAGAGGCTCGTCGCACACTTGAAGAGCAACGAGGCGTCGCTATTCCCCTCCCGAGAAGAAGTCAGCGTCAAGCATTGGAAATGCGGATGATTTCTTTGGTCTGCACGCCAACTCCGTGCTCAATCATGAGCTCTGCGAGTCGCTCGCCATCCACCAAGACAAGACGTGGATCCCTGATGCCCTCCGCAATCTTGATCGCATCAGCTGTAAAGCGGCTGGTTGTGACAAACACTCCTTTTCTGCAGCCGCCAGAGGTCATCGCCCCAACAAAGGCCTGAACCTTTTCACTTGAGACAGAGTTCTCCGCGTAGCGCTTGGCCTGCATGTAAATCTGATCAAGGCCAAGCTTGTCCTCATTGATTTTGCCGTCGATCCCGCCATCTGGGCCTCTTGGAACACCTTGCATGGCGATCCGAGAGCCACCTCCATAGCCCATGGCAGCCAGGACATCGAGGACAAGGCTCTCAAAGTCATGTGGGTCCATCTTGCGCATCTGTTCAAGAAGGTCAGACACCAGCTGCTCCTTGATCATCCGGACTCCGGCCTCGATTAAGTCTTCTGGAGTGCTGTCTTCAGTATTGATTTCACTGCTGACTTCTTGCTGCGCTTGGGATTTGGTTAGCTTTTCAACATGGTGTTCCTTCCATTGCTCAAAGCCGGTTAAGTCAGATTGCTTGAGTGGTCTTGCAAGATCCAGCAATTGCTTGGCATTGGGTCCTAAGGCGGTGACTTTCAGGAAAGTTGTCACTCCTTGGCTGCCATTCAGGCGGCCTTGATTAAGGGTAGCGCCAGGACCGGATCGGGCTCTTCTGTTGGCTTGTTTATCCACACTTCTGCCGGTTGACTCCAGCAGCGGGTGGCACCGCTCCAGCGCGTTGGATTGGCACGGCGGGCGGCCTCGTAGACATCAGTGCGCTGCTGGCAAATGGCCTTGGCAGCTCCACTGTGGCGCTGGTGGGGCGTCACGAATTTGATCGCGCTGTGGTGGTGCCGGTGGTTGTACCAATCCACAAATGCTGCCACCCATTCACAGGCCTCCTCTTTGTTGGCGAATGGCCGGCTGGGGTAGTCGGGGCGGTATTTGACCGTACGGAAAAGGGATTCCGAGTATGGGTTGTCGTTTGAGACCCTTGGCCGGGAGAAGGATCTGAGCACGCCCATCTCCTCGAGCCGTGATTCCAGCGTCGCCCCGCGCATTGCATTGCCGTTGTCGGCGTGGAGGATTAGTGGCTGCTGCTGGCACTGGCGGCGGCCAAAGCCGTTGGGGCGGTGGTAGCGCTCCTTGAGGCAGGCCCGCTGCACCAGATCCGCGGCGATCTGAGCCGACTCCACCTCGGCCACATCCCAGGCCACCACTTTGCGGCTCCAGACGTCGATCACCAGGTAGAGGTAGAGCCACACACCCCGCACCGTGGTCGGCAGGAAGCTGATGTCCCAGCTCCAAACCTGGTTCGGGCCATCCGCCCTGAGGCGCGGCACCGAGCGCGGTTCTTGAGGCAGCCTGGCCCTCCCCCGGCGGTGGCACTGACCCGCCTGGTGCAGCACCCGATAGAAGCTGCTCTCTGAACCAATAAAGAGCTTTTGATCGGACAGTGCCGGCACGATCTGCCCTGGCGGCAGCGCGGCGTACTCCGGCTGGTTGCACGTCAGCAGGATTCGCTGGCGCTCTTCCTCGCTCAGGCGGTGACCCACCAGCCGAGCACTGCCTTTACGGCGATCCACGCCGTCCCCATCACCCAGGAAGGCCTTCCGCCAGCGTTTGAGGGTGCGCAGGCAGATGCCGATCACACCACAGGCCCTCACCAGGCCGGCGCCCGCAGCATTGGCCTCCCCGATCAGCTCGATCACCTTCCGCCGGTGCACGGCGCTGGTCAGCCTTCCTCTTCCTCCGAACAGAAGGCATCCCACTTTTTTTGCAGCACCAGCAAAGCCGCCATCTCCGCCATGGCCTTCTCCTTGCGCTGCAGCTCCTTTCTGAGGGCTTTGATCTCCCGCTGGTCCTGGGCGCGGAGCTTCTCGAGCTCCTTCTGTTCGGCCATCGTCAGCACCGGCTTGGCGTTGGCATCCTGGGCCGCCTGCCGCCAACGGCTCACCTGCTCAGGGAACAGGCCCCGCTCGCGGCAGTAGGCGCTGAGTTCGGTGGCATTGAGCCCGGCGCTTTCCAGCACCACCGTGAACTTGTCGGCGGCGTTCCAGCCCTCTGGTTCCTTCTCGGATGCCGGCACCACCTCTCCCTGCAACCGCCAGGCCTTCCTCCATTTGTAGAGGGTCATCACGTGAATGCCCAGCTCCTCTGAAATCCGGGCCACGCTCTGCCTGTGGGGCGGGTGCATCCGTCTCCTCACATCAGCCTTAACGGCCTCGCTGTATCGGCGCATTGGTCATGTCCTCAAGCCCCCGGATGGATGGATCAAAGGGGTGACATCTTTCCTGAAACCGGGGGAGGCAAAGAATCCTCGCTTGGGACCCACAAGGGCCCCGGCAACCCGTAGGTAGGATGATGCCCAGCCGATTCGGCCTCGCACGAGAGGCTTGCCATTGCTCTCTTGTGTAATAGACATCTGTTCATCTGTGATGCCCATTTTTTCAATGACAGCTTCAATTGCATCAATGCGGGACAACTCTCCTTGCTCTTGAAGCACCTCAAGCAAAGGTCGCATGAACTCGTGAAATTTGGGAATTTCAGGCATAGCTAGCTATTCTATGGCTTTCGCCTTGGCGTACATCTGGTTGATGAACATCATGACTTCAGATGCCACTGGCGAAGAGTTGATGTCGGGGTGCCAACGCTTGCATAGGCTTCGCCATTCGGCGCGAATCTCATCTGGATTACTGACGCCTGCAGAAACGAAGACCCCTCGAGGAGGATTCGTTGGGTCAGGACATGTAGCCAAAAAGTCATCCAGACATGAGATCAGCTTTTCTTCTGGAACATTGTCCATTCGATCGCGCGGGAACATCGCGAAGACCTTGGCGTGTAGTGTATTGAGATTGATGGCGATCACGATATTCCCGTCACGCGAAACCACCTGATAGAGCCGGACGCCATGTTGGAATTGATGCCCTGGCACAAAGCGAACAAAGCTCGATTCCCACATGAATAGTGGAACGGCATCACGTGCAGCTCCGCTGACAAAGTTGACATCAGCACAAGCAGCCAAGAGGCGCTCGGACGCTTCTTGGACCTGCTCAGAATTGACAACCCGCTGCCTGGTCGCCAGCGGAACACCGGCTGACGTTGCCGGGCTTAGGACTAGATCGTAAAGGTAGAGCTTGTCCTTTGCCCTAGTAATAGCAACATAGACAAGATTCAGCTCTTGTTCAAACTCCCAGTCTTGTTGACCCGGCCAAACCAAAGGGAGAAGGCTAAAGTCAACTATCAGGACGTTATTGAATTCGGCACCCTTCTGCTTGTGAATTGTGCTGAGTAGCGGCCCCTCACTGGTTCCCTTGCAAACCTGATGCAACTGCTGACGCAGGCCAGAGAAGTCGCGAATACCCGGAAAGGCCTCTGATAGACCTTTTAAGGCAACCGAGAGGTCATAGAGTTCTACCTTCTCTGCTGAGCAGCCATTGAGATCAATGTCGGTTTCGATGACAATCGCAACCCTGCTTAATCGTTCGGGAACATTCAGCGCATCGTTTTGCTCTTCATAGATACGCTGCAGCAAGTCTAGGATATTTTCATCAAGAAGATTGTCAAATCCCTGGAACTTGCAGCCACCTCGGATCAGTCGAATCGCAATATTGATGAGCCCAGACTTGAGCCGGCTCAAGACGGCATCGCCTGCCTTCAGTTCAGGAAGGGGACCACCATTGGGATACTTGAGCACCTCACCCTTGAGGTTGCCCTCAAAGGGAGTGATCTTGGGAACATATTTCTGTGCCAACTCAGTAACGGCGAGGGAGCAACGAAAAGTTGATGTGAGCTCAAAGGTGGATGGCGAGAACTCGCTCTTGATCCTGTCAAAGCAGCGAGGATCCGCACCTGTCCATCCATAGATGCTCTGATCGTTATCTCCTACAAAGAGAAAGCGAGTCGTTGGAATGCTGAGCCGCCTAAGCAGGTCAATCCTTAGCGGGCTCAAGTCTTGGCATTCATCAACAAAGATCCAGTCCCACGGGAAGGGATCATGCAGATCCAAGGCCCAAGGCATGTAGATCTGCTCATCGAGCGTGATCTGATGGCTCTCGTTAAAGCGTGCAACTGTTTTGGTTTCGATCCTTTGCAAAGCCTGTACGGCCCAGTCGAGATCCAGCTGTACGTTGATCTCGATTCCGTAGAAAGCAATGATCTCTTTGAGGTCACTTCCGGGTTTGAGGTCACTTCCGGGTGGCTGCGTTGGCCGATAGAGACTGGCGCGGCTCAGGCGCAATAAACCAGTGACCGCTGAGTAACAGGGCCTGCGCTTGGGCTTGACGGGCGGCGTACCAAGCGGATAAAGCGCCGATCTCTTATATGCATCGAGCTGCTCAAGATACCGCTGAGTCCTCCGATCAAAGAGCTCATCGGTCAAGGCAGCAATGACGTCATCTATCTTCTCTTTGTTTTCATTGATGTCGCGAGGCGGGTTAATGCGGTACTTGTAGTGGTTGGCAATCAATCGCACACCGACACTGTTTAGCGTAGCGGCTTGCGTATGTTTCCAGTCGTTCTGATCTCCCGGAAAACGGTTGGGAATCCTGGTCTTCAGCTTCGATTTCATCTCCTGAGCAATCTTCTTGTTGAAGGAGAGAATTATCACCTTCTGGCTCAGTGGAATCTGGTTGGCGCACTGCGTGATCAGGGTCGACTTGCCCGATCCCGCAACGGATGAGACCAAAGCGTTGCCTTGGCCTTGAGCCACCCAATCAATAACCCTTTGTTGTTCTGGTGTAGCGGTTGGCATGGCTCATTAGACCTCCGTCCTCAACTGCCGAATAAAACTCACCTCACACCCCTTCGTCATTCGCGCCTCCTGAAGTGTGGTGGCGGCATTGAAGGCTGAGCTTTCGAACCACTGGAAGATGTCGAGCCCGCGGTCGAGTGTGATCTTCCAGCCGGTGTCGGTGCGAATGCTGCGGGCGTGGAAGTTTGGGCTGGCTGAAAACTCAAAGCTGAACGGCGTGGCCGTCTCCGCGAAGGAATCCTGCACCTGGCCTAAATTCTCCATCTGCTTCTCCAGCTTCTCCTTGCTTTCAGACTCGGCAGCCGTGATGAGGTGAACGGCCACCTCGTCACCTTCTGGGGTGAGCTCGTTCACCATCCGGAGAAACTCCACCAGGTTGCGGATCTGGTGGAAGGCGCGGATGTAGGGATCCACCACGGTGATCTGCGTGGCACCGACCAGGTAATCGCCAAAGAGACGCCGGTAGCTCCAGCCCTTGGCGTTTTCGGGCACCACCAGATGTCGCTCCTGCAGCAGTGGTTTCAATGGGGGTTCACTGAAGGCTGGTACCGGTGTGGCGTCGGCTTCAGCGGGGTGCGCAGCCTGCTGAGCGAAATCTGCCGCCACTGCGGGATCTGAAGCCTCCGGCTCAGCCGGCTGAGTCGCAGCTGTTGGGGGTCGATGCCCCGCGAACTGGGGATATTGGCGCTCCTCGGGCGTAAGCACGGTGACGGCTTCGCCGCCGGCAACAGGACGATAGGCAAAGTCGTTGGCCTTGAAGGTGTCGTCGATGCGCAGGATCTGCTCCCGCACCCGGCGGCGGCACTCCATGGCGAACTCCAGCAGCTCAGCGATCTCCTCGGGTGCGGCCTTGCCATCGGGGTGGATGATCTTCATCAGGCCGGAGAACGTCTTCTCAAAGCCCGTTAGATCGCGGGTTGATACCTCCGAGCTGATCTCGAAGTGGGCTTTGTAGAGGCCGGTGTAGTCCTCGGTGCGCAGGTGCTTGAGCACTTCGGCGATGTAATCCACCACAAAGCCATAGCCGGTGCAGAACAGCTCATGGCGCACCGGCTGCACCTCCCAGCCTGGATTGAAGGCGTGGATGCGATCGAGGAAGGCCGAATCGATGTACTTATCGGGCAGGGGCTCGTAGAAGTGGGAGTGCTTGAGCATGTAGGCAACCGACTTCTGGGTGTTGCCCATGAACACCATCGAGGCTTCCGCTGTGAGCTGCTCGATGCCCCGCGAGAAGGTGCGGTTGGCCATGTAGTTCTTCATGATGTCGACCAGCGTCTTGTCGACCTTCTTGTCCTTGCCGGCAAACTCGTCGAAACAGATGCAGTCCCAATAGCCCACCAGGCCAATCTTGCCGTTGGCATTGCTCACAAACAGCTTGGGGGCGGTGACCTCTGAGCCAGAGATCAACATGCCGTGGGGCGAGAACTCGGCGTAAACGTGCGACTTACCCGTGCCCTTCGGGCCCAGCTCCAGCAGGTTGTAGTTGCGCTCGCAGAAGGGGATCAGCCGGATCAAGGTGAGCAGCTTGCCCCGCCTCGTGAAGGGCTCGGGGTTGAAGCCCACGCTTTGCATTAGCACGTCCATCCACTCGTCGGTGCTGAACTTCGCTCTGGCGGCTAAGAATTCCTCTTGATCTACGCCGGCCACCTGGATCGGCTTGACCGATGAGATCTGCCAGGGGCTGGCCTTGGGGTCGGCCGGAAGCTCGTACTCCACATCGGTGATGGCCCAGATACCACCCACCAGCAACTTGGGGTAGCGCTTGATGAAGTCAACGTCGATTGGGACTTTCTTGAGCCCGAGGTTTGTGAACTCCACCTCGTAGAAGCCGCCCTTCTCGTTGAGCTCCACGGTGAGCTTGTCGATCACCTTGTGGGTACCGCGCTCTTTGATCGTGGATTTCACCAGTTCCGCCTGGTTGCGGTGCACGTAGTGCTTAGCGAGGATGCGTCGGACCGACTCCAGCCCTTCGCTGATCTGGGCCGGATCGTCGGTCGCGCAGTGCTGCCCAAGCAAGTACTCGAGCACGTAGGTGGGCACCACGGCGTTCTGCTTGAGCTCGGTGGTGAGGTCCTTGCGCACCACCAGGCCAGGGAAATGCTCAAGGATCTTCTGGTCCAGGGGGCTGGGTGCTTCAGGCGCCATCGGATCTCACCAGAGGGTTTGGCAGGGAAATTTGGAAAGCTGGGGATCGGCGCTGAGCAGCACCAGTCGATCTAGTTCGGCCTGGGCCGCCAGCATGCGATCAAAGGGATCGCGGTGGGGCTGGCTGTAACCGCCTGCCCGCAGCCCATGGGCCAGGGAGATCGGCAGCGCTTCAAAGCCATCGGCTTGCAGCAAGCCAGGTAGATCGGCGATCACACCGTTGAGCTCGGGCAGCTTGCCCTGGTGGTGTTTGAGGCTGAGCTCCCACACAGAAGCCGCACTCACCAGCACGGGAGTAGCTGGGTCGCTGAGCAGCTCGCGCACAGCGCCGGAAAGGCGATCGGGATCAAACCACCACCACAGCAAAGCGTGGCTGTCCAGTAGGTAGGCCTCCCCACTGCTCATCGCTGCGGCGCCTCAGCCAGCAGGGCGCCGGACTCCCATCTCTCCAGTTCACTGGGGTCCATGGGTTCAAGCAGCAGGTCGGGCTGGCTGAGGGGGCCCCGGCTGCGCAACCGGCCTGGGATGCGCTGGGGAACGGGCGGCGCCAGGGGCATCAGCCGCGCCCAGGGCTTGCCGGCCTTGGCCAGCACGATGGTTTCGCCCGCATGGGCCTCATCGATCAGGCGCGATAGGTGGGTTTTGGCCTGGTGGACGTTCACCATTCGCGTGGGATCACCTCCGCACGACGATTCCCGCATCGCGGCCTCTGCCAGTGACCTGATTAGTTTAGCCATGGACTAAGGCCATCAGAAGTCGTCGAAGTCGCTGCCAAAGGGCCGCTGCAGCTTCAGCTCCACAGTCTTGTAGGGAACCGGCGTGGCGACACCCGGTAGGAGTTGCTCCAAGCGCAGCTCCAGGGTCTTGTTGTTGTAGTCGCCAGCAGCGTTGGAGAGCTCCAGCACCACCTGCTGCTCCCGTTCGCGGGCCTCGCTGGCTGCGGAATCCAGCAACACGGTGCGGTGGGCGCAGAGCAGGGCGCCATCGGCCTTTGCGTAAAGGCCAATGCGCAGCTGCAAGGGCAGGCGCTTTTTGGGCTCCACCGCCTCCAGCTGGAAAAGACCAAATGAGAGCTTGCCGGTGGTGATCTTGGCGGGCACCCGCAGCAGCTCGGCCTCCACAACCCGGCTCTCGTCCTTACGTTCGCGCTTTAGCCGGATCACCGGCACCACCACCTCCTGCAAGGAGGTGCCGCCATGCACAAAGCGTGAACCTGAGCCTGAGCGGGGGAAGCGATCGAGCCCCAGGGGGAAGACTGCCTCCCAGCTGCCGCTCAAGCCCAACTCGCCAGCTGTGAAGACCTTTTGGCCAGCACTGGCCTTGATGCCGCTGCCCAGGGCAAAGCGCCGGTTCTTGAAACTGAGCTCGCTGGCAGGCGGGAACTCGGCGCGGTCGTTTGCATCGACTGGCTCCTGCTGAAACAGGAAGCCGTGGTCGGCGGTGATCACCGCCTGGCTGCCCTTGAGGCTGGCGATCTTGCGCAGGATCAGCTCCAGCTCATCAAAGGTCTGCTCCACTGCCTGGCAGGTGTCGGCCTCGCTTTCGCGCTTGTCGCCGATCCGGTCGATGCAGTTGTGGTAGATCACGATCAAGTCGTAGTCGCGGGTGAGTTCGGCACCCTCCTTGCTGGTGGCGAGGCTCAGGAAATCCTCCGCTTTGATCGCCGTGGCGCGGCCCTTGGCGTAGGCCTTGAGCAGCTTGTCGCGGTTCTCAGTGCCGGCGGCGCTTTGACCATCCACCAGGGCGTTGGAATCGCTGGGGTTGAGGCCCAGCTGAACACCGGGCAGCAGCGCGGCCATGCCCAACTGGGTGAAGCTGGGCAGCACGCCCAAAAGGGCCTCCACCTCGGCCTGCCAGCCCTTGCCAGCCTGGCTATTGAGGCGATCAGCGAAGTCGCGCGCTGCCTCGTAGCGCAGGGCATCGGAGATCACCACAAACAGGCGCTTGAGTCCTTTGGAGGAGAGCGGCGCATGGACGTAGCGCATGTGGAACTCCTTCTGCCTCGGCAGGGTGCTCGATCCCCAGTTACTGAGGCCAGCCACCCGATCGCTCCAGCGGTTGGTGAGCGGCAGCAGCACGTTGTTGACGTACTGGGCCTCGAGCCAGTCGCGCAGCGGTTTGAGCAGCCCGGGCTGCTGGTAGGTGCGGGCGTGGAAAATGCAGCGGCGGTAGGCCTGATCCAGGCGCCACCAGCCGTTGCAGTAGCGCTGCAGACCCTCCTCAAAGCTGGGCACCTGCAGATCAGCCTTGGCCAGCAAGCCGCGGAAGGTGATCGCCTGCTCCAAGGCGCGGTAGCCGTGCTGGTGCTTCTCAAACCAGCAGGAGCTGCTGCGGTTGCGGATCGTCTCCAGCAGCTCCGTATCTGAAGCGTCACCCTGAAAACGCTGCAGCAGGCGGCTGAGCACAAAGCGCTCGATCAGTTCATAGCTGTCGTCGTCATCTGGCTCGTAGCTCTCTGGCGCGTCGTTGAGCTGCTCCTCTACGCGCAGTACACCGGCCAGATGATCACTCCACTGCTCAAAGGCTGGCCGGGAGCTGAGGCTGTCTTTCCAGATGCTCAGGAACACCCGGGCGTGGGGCAGCAGCTCGCCAGAGGGGCCAATGCTGCTGACGCTGTTAAACAGACCAACAGCGAAGTCGCGCAGGTTGGGCTCCGGGCTGGCGTAGCCAAACTTCTCGCCCACTGCTTTCCAGAAGTGGCCGCTCAGCTGCTGGCTGCCATAAAGGGCCTCCACCGGGTCGTCGCCATCGGGGTTGGCCGGCTCCAGCTGACTGAAGACATGCAGCAGCAGCTTGTCGATATCGGGCGGCTGCTTGGCCAGCACCGCCAGCATCTTGAGCCGCACTGCCGCTTCGTTGTCGTTGGGACGCAGCAACTCCTTGAGCTTGGTGGTGCGCACCGGTGAGCGGAAAAAGGCCTTGTGCTGCTGGGCCAGCTCCTTGAACTCCAGCGTGAGCCCCGCTTCCTGGATGTCGAGCGAGGCACGATCGGCGGTGAACTCATGGCCCGCCAGCAGCAGGTCCAGCAGCCAGTTGTCCGGCTCTGGTGGTTTGGCTGTGGGTAGGTAGAGCAGGAAGCGCTTATCCAGGGGGGCGCGGCTGATCGCCACCTTCACGGAGAACTCGTTGCGCTCCACCCGCAGCTTCTCGGCCGCAGCGGGCTGGTAGTCGTCGAACTCAGAAGCCCACTCGCCATTGGGGTCGAACCAGAGCACCACCCGCTTGCGAGCAAGAGCGCTATCGAGGCTCTCGTGGATGCGGCTGGTGGTGACGGGGGTGGCTGGCATCACTGGAGTTGGCGCTGGAGCAGTTGGAGCTGAAGCTGGCTGGCGGAAGCTTGCAGTCCGGTTAATACCGGTTCGGCGACGGTCTGCGGAAATCCAGCAGGCAGCTGGGTCTGCACTGAACTAATTACAGCTGGAGTCTGGGCGATTAGATCATCGAGGATGGGTTGAGCCTCGCCCAGGCCAAGCCGTTTTGCGGTGAGCAGCATGCGGCGGCTGGTGATCTCCAGGGGTTTGGTATAGCGCCCTTTTTCACCATGCCAGGCCATCGCCATCCTGAGCTTTTGCTGGGGCCACTGGCCGCTGGCCCGTCCGATCACCGGCCAGGCCGAAAGCACGTCGTAGAGCGGGGTGAGCTGAAAGCGGCCGCCAGGATTGAGGAAAAGGCTGAAGTTTTTGGCGTGGCCATCAATGGCGCGCAGCATCCAAAAGAGCACCTGCGCCTTGAAAAAGCTGGGAAGGTCGCTGCGCTCTGAGGATTGGGCCAGCAGTGCGGCAATGGCCCCCATGCCGGGGCCGCCGTTGTTTTCGTATTTGCTTGCGGCTGGTATGGAGGTGGCCTGGCAAAAGTCTTCTGTGGGCAGGCGCAGCCAGTAGGCACCACTTGCATGCAGGCGGCGATCAAAACGCTGCACGATTAGGCAGCGCTCACCGTCGAAACTTGCCATCTCCGTGGAGGCCACAGGCAGGCCATAGGCCTTGAGCACCTGGCTGCAGAGCCACTCGTTTTCCACCGAGGAGCTGAAATCAA
The DNA here is from genome assembly GCF_015840335.1 of Synechococcus sp. CBW1108. Classification (NCBI taxonomy): domain Bacteria; kingdom Bacillati; phylum Cyanobacteriota; class Cyanophyceae; order Synechococcales; family Synechococcaceae; genus Synechococcus; species Synechococcus sp. CBW1108. The sequence continues at coordinate 3,035,302 of NZ_CP060395.1, read as the reverse complement.
TCTGCCCCTCGCCGATTACCCCCATCGGCAACTTGAAGAGGTGGGTGGTGGGGGTACTGCCCAGCGGCAGACACCATTGGTTCTTGTGCCAGAGGAAGGCGGTTTTCTCCTGGGCACCGGCCACCGAGAGCCGCAGCGCATCGGATTCGGGGTCCAGGGAGCCTGGAGCTGGCGCAGCGGTGACGGCGCGCAGGCGCTGGCCGATGTCCTGGTCTGTGAGAGGCCTGGCTTCAATGCGATCGATGCCGCTGGGCAGCTGATCTGGCGGCAGCAGCTGCACGGCACCGGCGCAATCGCGGCCGATGGCGGCGAGCAGATCAAAGGCGCTGGTGCTGGCGGTCTGAAAACGGGCCTGCGCTCGGCGCCGGATGGCGTCGCTATCGGGCAGGAGGTTGTCGAACCAACTCTCCACTGCGCTGCCTCGCAGCGCTGCGCTCCCGAGGCCGGTGGGCAGCGACAGCGATAGCGGCCGGTACTGGCTGGAGTGCAGCCAGGTTTCGGCGTAAGTGAAGGTCTGTGGCCCCCGAGCCGGCAAGCTCCAGTTGCCGACCTGTTCGCCATTCATCCAGACCGTCAGTTCCCGCGATTGCCTGGGCCGTCCCATCACCATTCCGCCACTGGCGCAGGTGCGCATCTGGGGCGGACCACCAGCTCGAGGTCGAGGGCGGCGGTGATCAGCAGCAGTCGATCCAAGGTGAGGCGCTCGGGGTGAAGCTCAAGGGCTGACATCCGCGCCTGGCTAATGCCGCCAGCGATCTGGGCCAACTCCCTTTGACTTAGGCACCGCTGACGCCTAAGGGCCTGCACCAGTTGACCCAGCTGAGCCGGCGAACGGATGACCGCTTCTTCCCCGCCCATGCCCACTCGGATTGCGAATAAACGCACGTTACTCGGTTTGCGAGTATTGGCTGAATACTTGCTTTCAGAGTGCCGAAGAGTCGGGGCTGGGTTGCTCATAAAGCTCACCCAGGCAACTCTTGAGCTCGGAGCGGTAACCGGAGAGGCCTTCCACTAGCTCCTTATTGCTGGCTTCACGGGCGAGAACCTCGTCGCGGGCTGCGTTGAGGCGCTCCACGATGACCCCGATCACTGGGAGGTCGTACTCCTGCTGATAGATCTCCTGGACTTGGGCAGCCATGGCCTCGGCAAGCTTGCGGATCTGCAACCGGGCCTCACTGAGCTGCTGATCTGCCTGGCGCTGCCGCTCCTCGGCCTTGGACTCCTCATTGACATGGTCATAAACCGAATAAGCAGCCATGGCGATGCTGAGAATCCCAACCACCTGTCCAAGACCCTTGGCGATGTTCACCGCTTCCCACGGCCGGAAATCTTTACCAAGAAACTTGCCAACGGTGTAAACAAGCTGATGTCCTGAACTGCCTGCGACCTGACTTGAAGTGGACATGATTCCACCAGGAAAAGAAAATTTTTCGGCTCCCTTACCAAGGAGGTCCTTTGCAATATCTTTGATGGGATTACCTTTCTCGCCAGTCTCTTTGCCTGGTTTAGGGGCAGACCCTGCCATCCCGGCTTCAACGCTGGCGAAATACTCGGCCACAAAAGATTCCCGGGCGAAGTCATCGAGCTTGGTCTGGAGTTGTTCATAGGCTTCTTGAAGAGTGCCATTAAGATCGTCAAACGCTGACTTATTGATCTCTTCACATCTGGTCTGGAAGCTAGATTCTGCTTGTTTCTCCTCTTCTCCCAGCTCACCACTGAGAAGCTGCTCGCCTAGCAACTGCACATGCTGCACCACACCAGTGGAGATTCTGCGCACTTCGGCGGCGGTGCGTCGTTGCTGACTCTGCACGATGCGCAGCTGCTGATTGAGTAGAAAGAGTTCCGGGTTCTGCTCAAAAGTTCCATCCGGCAGAGTGGCAAGAGCCTCGTCAATGGTGGATAGACCAAGGCGGATGGGTGGGTCCAATCGCGCCAGCAGGCCCTGCTGTTTCACCCAGCCATTGAGCTGCTGGATGAATCCCTCGAAACGGCTGAAGCGCAGCAAACTCTCGTCTCCATCTGCATCCCCCTCACGGAAGTCCTGGGCATCAATGAAGGCATGGTTAAAGCCACTGAGGCTGTGGGGGGCGAGGGTACGGTCGATGGAGATCGTGAGGTTGGTGATGTAGGCATCGATGTCCTCCACATCCACCATCGAAAGTTTGTTGACCACCAGGAAGATCTTGGGCGCAAAGCCATTCTCAAAGGCAAGCCGCCGAAAGTCGGCAGCGGTCACGGTGTCGAACAGGTTGGTGGTGAGGCAATAGACGATCAGATCAGCATCACGCAGTGCTTTTTCAGCCTTGGCGGTGTGATCTGGACGATCAGCAAACAGGCCTGGAGTGTCCCAGAGCTCGATGTCTCGCCAGCGATAGGCCTGCACCTCATCGGTGGCCACATCGGCGGAAATGTGGATGTCGCTACGGCCGGTGAGGGCCGAGATGATGGTGGATTTGCCGGAGCTGTACTGCCCGCCGAAGGCAAGGCTGAGCAGCGCCCTCTCGCCCAAGGTGCGGCGTTGGTGTTGCAGGGCGTTGGCCTTCTCTAGAAGAGCAACTTCGCCACGGGCTAGCAAAAAGCCTTGAAGGCCATCGAGGCCGAATTGGATCCGGCCTTGCAGTTCCGGCAGTTGGAAGGTGGCCATGGGAGAACAAGAGAAGGAAGAGTGGTCAGTCGAGAGAGGTGAGGCTCTGCAACAGCTCGGCTTGTGTGGTCAGAAGCTGATCACGAAAGGCCAGGAGGGCAGTTCTGCTGCCACCAAGCCCTTGAGCAATGGCTGCAGCCACCTGATCGCGCTGGCTCCTGATGGCATCATCAAACTGCTGGGCCATATTGAGCCTGGTGTTCTGGAGGCTTTCGAGGAGTTTTTCTTTCAGACCTTTCTGGGCCTCCCTCCGGCGTTGATCGCCGCCAGGAATGAGCCAATCAATCAGCATCGGCGCGAAGCCAGCCAGCAGACTGCCCAGCCATGCAAATGGCTGAATCGGGCTTGGGACAAACATGAAGACGGCAAAGATTCCGGTCAGAATCTTGAAACCCAGTTTGACGTTGCTGCGCAGGGCTTCTTCGAAGCCAATATCCAGATCAAACTCCAGGCGGCTGTGGAGAGTTGCCGCACCCACCTGAAACTGCAACCGGTCACGGATGTCGTCTTGAAGGGCATCGAGGCGAATGGCCAGTTCCTCTTTGAGCCAGGCCGCCAGATCATCCACCTGGCTGGCAAGGCCGAAGTGTTCCAGTTCTGCTTTCCAGAGGCGCTCGATTTCCTTGCCGTTACGGCGGTAGTTGTCGGCACTGAAGCTCGTGGCGCACACGTCGAGCGCCTGGAAGATGGCTTCGATGCGGTTGCGCACCTCACGCTGGAGGTCAGCAAAGATTTCTTGAACCTGCTTGGCCGTGCTGTTCTGGGTCTCCTGGAAAACTCGCGCCTGGTTCGCGAGGGACGCCTCCAATGCTCCAAGGTCCTGGGCAATGCGTTCCAGCTCGTGGCGCGGGTTGGCGCGAAGGGTTCGGCGCCGTAGCTCCGGTGCCTGTTGGGTGATTAACCCATCGAGGTGTTCGAGCACCTGATCGACACGGCTGAGCTCCCGCCAGGTCTCCGCTTGGATGGGGTCTGCGGTCTGACTGGCCTTTAAGGCCGCCTTGGCATGGATGGGAAGGATCGCAACCCTGGTGGCCTCTTCCTCCCCGATCGCCTGGGCGAGATCCCGCCGGATGGCGGCGATGTTTCCGCTGATCGACTGCTGACCTTCCTTGGCGAATTTGGCCTCCAGGCGGCTGCGCAACCGATCGATTCCCCCCTGAAGGCTCACCTTCACATTGAGCAGCACGAGAAAAGCCTTGCCGCGTCGATGGAGCTGCTGCATCAGCTCCCTGGTGCAGGGCACGGTGGAATCACTGTCGATCACGAAGCAGACGAGATCGGTTTCGGGAAAAATCGCCCTGGCCACCTCCGTATCGCGGAGGGCGGCTTGCTCGAAGTTTGCACCTTGGCCGCCGGCTGCACCGATGCCTGGCGTATCGATCAGACGGAGGCCATGGAAGTTGTAGGCGCGGTTGTAGCGGGTGAAGCCCTGCTGACCGTTGCCGATGGCTCCCTGATCCCGTCCCGTGAGGGAGGCGATCAGGGTGCTCTTGCCTGCCATGGTGCGACCGATGGTGGCCATGCAGAACTGTTTGAGGCTGCGCTGCTTGGCGAGAAGGTCGTTGCGGAGGACGTCGAGATCCTGCTGAACGATGCGCTCCAGGCGTTCCCGCACCGTGGTGAGCAAGGCTTCCAGTTGCTCCTGGCTGTCTTTCGGCAGCTCAGAGGCGAACAGAGCGCTGGTGATGTCCGCGAAACTCTCCTGCAGCGACTGCAGGGATTGCGCGGCGCTCTCCAGAGTTGTTTGGGTCTGGGGCATCAGCTCGGAGGTGAGCTGGCGCATCTGCTTCAGGCTGGCTGTGTAGCTGTGATGATTGAAAAGGGTCTGGCGGCGCCAGAGCTTCACCCGTTGCCCCTGGCCGGCCCTGGACGTGAGGGCATCCACAGCGGACAGGCCCAAAGCTCGATCCGCAAAACGGAGTAGTCGCACCCGTTTCCTCGGTAGAGGTTTGGGAAGGTTGAGCTTCTCCCGTAAAGCTGTGGTGCGGTTGCGCGCTTCGCTCAGCCGGGTTGCCACCGAGGGGGGGAGGCGCTGCAAGCCCTGGGCCAGGTGGGCAAGCACCCGCTCTTCGCGGGGATCAGTGTGGTCATCGATGGCGGCAAGGTCGGCCAACAGACACAGCAGGGATTCCTGCTCATCGCTGGTGAGGCGGCGCAGGGCCTCCAGTTCCACGGCGGGATCGTCGTGGGCCGTCATCAGCCGAGCGCTGAAAGCCTCGGGGGCGAGTTCGCGCTGCAGCTGGTAACTGCGGAACCAGGGGTGCTCTGTGAGGACTTCAAGCTCATGGACATCCACCAATTGATCGGCAAACACCATCTCGGCGATGGCTTCTTGTACGGGATCCGTTATGGCCTCAGTCCTCCTTCGCTGCCAGCCCCGGTGACTTTCAGGAAAGTTGTCACTCCTTGGCTGCCATTCAGGCGGCCTTGATTAAGGGTAGCGCCAGGACCGGATCGGGCTCTTCTGTTGGCTTGTTTATCCACACTTCTGCCGGTTGACTCCAGCAGCGGGTGGCACCGCTCCAGCGCGTTGGATTGGCACGGCGGGCGGCCTCGTAGACATCAGTGCGCTGCTGGCAAATGGCCTTGGCAGCTCCACTGTGGCGCTGGTGGGGCGTCACGAATTTGATCGCGCTGTGGTGGTGCCGGTGGTTGTACCAATCCACAAATGCTGCCACCCATTCACAGGCCTCCTCTTTGTTGGCGAATGGCCGGCTGGGGTAGTCGGGGCGGTATTTGACCGTACGGAAAAGGGATTCCGAGTACGGGTTGTCGTTTGAGACCCTTGGCCTGGAGAAGGATCTGAGCACGCCCATCTCCTCGAGCCGTGATTCCAGCGTCGCCCCGCGCATTGCATTGCCGTTGTCGGCGTGGAGGATTAGTGGCTGCTGCTGGCACTGGCGGCGGCCAAAGCCGTTGGGGCGGTGGTAGCGCTCCTTGAGGCAGGCCCGCTGCACCAGATCCGCGGCGATCTGAGCCGACTCCACCTCGGCCACATCCCAGGCCACCACTTTGCGGCTCCAGACGTCGATCACCAGGTAGAGGTAGAGCCACACACCCCGCACCGTGGTCGGCAGGAAGCTGATGTCCCAGCTCCAAACCTGGTTCGGGCCATCCGCCCTGAGGCGCGGCACCGAGCGCGGTTCTTGAGGCAGCCTGGCCCTCCCCCGGCGGTGGCACTGACCCGCCTGGTGCAGCACCCGATAGAAGCTGCTCTCTGAACCAATAAAGAGCTTTTGATCGGACAGTGCCGGCACGATCTGCCCTGGCGGCAGCGCGGCGTACTCCGGCTGGTTGCACGTCAGCAGGATTCGCTGGCGCTCTTCCTCGCTCAGGCGGTGACCCACCAGCCGAGCACTGCCTTTACGGCGATCCACGCCGTCCCCATCACCCAGGAAGGCCTTCCGCCAGCGTTTGAGGGTGCGCAGGCAGATGCCGATCACACCACAGGCCCTCACCAGGCCGGCGCCCGCAGCATTGGCCTCCCCGATCAGCTCGATCACCTTCCGCCGGTGCACGGCGCTGGTCAGCCTTCCTCTTCCTCCGAACAGAAGGCATCCCACTTTTTTTGCAGCACCAGCAAAGCCGCCATCTCCGCCATGGCCTTCTCCTTGCGCTGCAGCTCCTTTCTGAGGGCTTTGATCTCCCGCTGGTCCTGGGCGCGGAGCTTCTCGAGCTCCTTCTGTTCGGCCATCGTCAGCACCGGCTTGGCGTTGGCATCCTGGGCCGCCTGCCGCCAACGGCTCACCTGCTCAGGGAACAGGCCCCGCTCGCGGCAGTAGGCGCTGAGTTCGGTGGCATTGAGCCCGGCGCTTTCCAGCACCACCGTGAACTTGTCGGCGGCGTTCCAGCCCTCTGGTTCCTTCTCGGATGCCGGCACCACCTCTCCCTGCAACCGCCAGGCCTTCCTCCATTTGTAGAGGGTCATCACGTGAATGCCCAGCTCCTCTGAAATCCGGGCCACGCTCTGCCTGTGGGGCGGGTGCATCCGTCTCCTCACATCAGCCTTAACGGCCTCGCTGTATCGGCGCATTGGTCATGTCCTCAAGCCCCCGGATGGATGGATCAAAGGGGTGACATCTTTCCTGAAACCGGGGGCCCAGGAATCGGTGCCAGCACGTCCTGGAGCTTGAGGTAGTTCACCTTCACCCCGTCATCAAGGTCGAGCTCGATGCGCTGCTGGGCCAGGGGCAGCAGGGCGTCCTGCTCCCAGGCCTGACATTCCTTGAGGACCTTGGTGATTTTCTCAGCTTCCTTACGTGCGGCGGTTCGTTCGCGGGTGGGGAGGGAATCGTTGAGCTGATCGAGGCCGAGCTGGGCCAGGGGGGCTTCCAGCTTCTGCAGGTAGGGCCGGAAGTAGTTGTTGAGCACCTGGTTGAGGGTGTCTTTGGTGTAGCGGTGCAGGTAGATCAGGCAGGAGAAGCCCTTCTTGGGGCTCTGCACCAGCCAGTAGATCGGACGTTTTTTATATGTCTGCAGGTGATCCTTGTAGAACTCGCTACAGAAGTATTTGCGGATGTCTTTGCCTAGAGATTCTTCGATGAAGCGCAGATTTTCGCCGACGCTGCTCCCGGGAAAGGTGACGGTTAGGAACTCGCGGGTGCGGGCGACGATGTCGTCTTCGAACCACTCGCCGTCGAGGACGGGGATGATGCCGTCGCTGTCGGGCTTGAACTGGACTTCGCTTAGGGGCTTGCAGACTTTGTCATCATAGGCGGCAAGTTGTTCAGCCTGGCTGTTGCGGGAGTCAGCCAGAATCAGCCCAGGCTGATCGAGGCTGTACCGGCCCATCATGCAGCCGACGGCATAGGAGAGGAAGGCGGCCACATCCGTGTGGGCGTCGGCACGAGCGAGGGTAATTTGCTCCTCTGGCACTTCGGGCTGCAATTCGCCGTCGAGGCCGTAGGCTGAGATGAAGAGCTGATTATTCTCGGTCTCTAGCTGCTGCATACGGTGGATGGCGGCGGTGCTCTGTGCCTCCCAATTCCGCCAGCTCACCTTCAACTCAAGGCCCTTCAGCCCCGGCCGCAACAACGGCTGGTCTCGGAAGTCCCACGAGGTCTCGAAATTGTCCCAGTCGGTGCGGGATAGTGAAATGGCTTCGCCTACTAGATCCTTAATCTGGTGCTTGGACTCAAGAAGTAGCGATCTGCAAAGAGGCAAGCGGGCAATATCACTGGACTGGATGTTTAACGTTGGATTCTGAGCCTTTGAAAACAACCGAGTTAGAGTCGAACACAAGAATCCCAAAACCAACTCATAATCTCCTACCTCGGGAAACACAGACGATCCTGCAACATCGAACAGGAATCCCTCGCTCGCAGCACGAGCACCAAATTCCGCCGATGTAATCTTGGTGTAGCTAATTAACTTCTTGAAGTAGAGGCCGCGGTCTTTTACGACGTAATCGATATTTCCATTCAGATAGGGATACTTCTCGGTCACATACCTCTTGATTCGTCTTCCGTCGTCCTCCCAGTCAACGACTTGAGCCTGATTGCCATACCACTTTCTGAAGTCGCCACCCTTAAGATATGGATACCAGCGCATCTGTGCTTCACGAGCGCATTCGCTACTGGGGAAGCCGAACCCAATCCGACCAAGGCTTACCTCGGACCAATTCCGAACAAACAATGCATTGTTATTTGTCTGCAGTCCGGGCTGTCCATGGCAGTTATCACCCAACGATTCTCCTCGGGCATAAGCGTCAATCGCCTTTTGGGGAAGCCAGTATGCAATTGGCTGCCCGGGGATAACCTTGAAGCGTTCGGAGGATGCTCTGTAGAACCACCCGCAGCTTGGGTTATGAATCGCCTCAAGAGTTCTGGGTGCCTGTTGATCAGCCCCTCTAAAGTCGGACAGTCTTATGTATGCTCCAGAAAACCCTATTTCCTTCGCGTTCTTCAGGGTGAATGTGCAGATGGGAACCGTCGCGCCGTCAAACCCGGAATACTCAAGCTGAACGAGCGACGTGATGGTGCATTTGCCAAGAAGCTCTTGTCTCAATGCCTCGTAAGTTCCAATAAACATCCAGACAAAAGGAGACATGAAGCCCAAGTAGCCGTGGCGTAGTGCCAAGGATTGGGAGCGAGCAATAAAGGCCGAGAATAGGTCGGCTTTGAATTCCGCGAAGTTCTCTGCGAGATATAGCTTTAGTGTGCCGGTAAAACTCTTCGCGCCCATATACGGCGGATTGGCGACGACAATGTGATAACGCTTGGTGAGCGCCTCGGCTTGTTCGAGCACGCGCAGGACTTTAAGGTGGGTCTCGCGAAGAAGCATCTGGCCGGCAAGGTCCTTCGCCTCGATGGCTCGGCAGGCGGCGGCGATGCGCCGTTCGTCGAGGCACGGCTTAATCAGCGAGCCGAAGTTCTTCGCTTCCTCAAACTGGTGGAGCAACTTGAAAAGGTTTTGATCGAATAACTCTCCGAGATCCAGGGCCTCGATGTATTCATCGAGCTCGTCCCCATCAAACCGCACATTCCGCAGCTCGACGATGCTGGGTCGGAACAGCTGCTCCGGCTGAAAGAATCGACGGGACTTTTCCCTGGCCTTAAAGACGAGAGCCAGTTCGGCGAGCTGAGTGGCGCGAGGGCATATCTCCAGACCATGCAGATTCTGCTGGAGGATCAGTCCAGGGATTTCACTGGGCGCATAGCCTTCCTCCTCGTAGATGAGGGTGAGTAAGTCGAAGGCGTAGGTGAGCATGTGGCCGCTGCCGCAGGCCGGATCCAGTATCTTGATCTCTTCTGGCTTGTTGATCGTCAGAAAGTCTGTCTCGGCTTCGCCCTCGATGTAGTAGGGCATGTGCTCGCGCAGCCTTGATCCAGGTCTATTCAGCAGCCAGAGACGGCCCAGAGAGTTCTCCACCAGATAGCGCACAATCCAGTGGGGCGTGAACAGCTGCGTGACAGCCGGGATGTCTTCGGTGGGCACCGCCTTCTTGCGGGCCATCACCTCATCTTTCTTCTCGGCAATATAAAACTGATAGAGCCAGCCAAGGATCTCCACATCCTGGCAGTCGTCATCGCTGATCTCACGGCGGAAACCGCCTGCAATCGAGCCCTCACTCAATAGGTCGTCAGGCAACAACAACTCGCTGGCATCATCGAGACCCTCAAACAGGTTGGGCAGCAGCTCGTGATAGAAGCGACACGTCGCAAGCACCAGTTCGCGGTAGACCTCGCCCTGGGGATCAGCACCAAGGATCGCTGTTTGGATCTGACCATCGAGCAGCCCATGCAGCCGACTTTCATTGGTGTCGCCTTTCAGAGCCGCAGGCATACTCCCCGCCCGCATCAGCTTGAGCAGTTCCGGTTGGGTTTCACTCTCAGCCCCCGGCATCAACACCTTGCAGCCAAACGGGTGCCAGCCTGTCCCGCGTCAACCCCCTTGGCCGATTGGCGTCAATCAAGTTGGCCGGTGAGGGGAACTGATTTCCCCCCGGTTGTCGCCGGCGACAACCGGGGGGAAATGGCGCTGGAGGCGACACGAATACTGAGCCATCCATCGCTCAGAGCCATTGCCAGCACTGACTTCCTCTGATCGGCACCAGGCGACAACCACGTTGGCCGGTTAGGCGCCGAGACCTCCGCTGAACCTTGCCCTGGAGCGCACGAGCCGGCGGACCGCACAGTCCGCCGGCAGCGCGGAGCTCCCCGCCGGGGTCTGGCACCATCGGCACCAGGTTGTCGCCGGACGACAATCTCCCGGGCTGTTCTCCGCTTCTCTACGGCTGCTGTGGCTATTTGCTGCCGCTGCGCCGGCTTGCTTGGGCGCGGCGGTGGCTGTCGCCGCTGATCTCGACGATGTGGCAGTGGTGCACCAGCCGGTCCACCGCCGCCACGGTCATTGAGCTGCTGGGGAAGATCTCATCCCAGGCGGTGAACGGCTGATTGGCGGTGATCAGCAGCGATCGGCGCTCGTAGCGGTGGCAGATCAGCTCAAACAGCACGCTGCTCTCCTGTTCATCCCGCCGCACATAGCCAATGTCATCGATCAGCAGCAGCGGGTAGCGATCCAGCCGCTCCAGCGCTGCCGGCAAGTTGTAGTCGGCGCGGGCCTTCTGCAGCTCCTGCACCAGGCTCGTGGCGGGATAGAAGCGGCAGGCCTGATCCAGGCCGATCTGCGCCAGGGCGATGCCGATGGCCAGATGGGTTTTGCCCACACCGCTGGGGCCGAACAGAAGCACGTTCTCGCCCCGCTGCAGCCAATCGCTCTGGCGGCTCAGAGCCTCCAGCTCCTGCCATCGGCCGGCCTCGATTCGGCCGCTGTGGTCGTAATCCGCCAGCGCCTTGCTCCAGGGCAGCTGGGCTGATCGCAGCAACCGTTGCTGGCGGGCCTGCTGGCGCTGCTCCACCTCCTGCTCACAGAGGGCATAGAGAAACTGGCTGTGGCTCCAGCCCTCGGCCTCAGCCTGTAAGGCGAGGCTCTGCCAGTGGGAGCGGAATCGCGCCAGCCGTAGCTGCCGCAGCAGCATCGGCAGGGCCGCCTCCACCGCCTGGGGTCTGGGCACTGAGGACGAGGAGGTCGTCATAGCTCTGCAGGCTGTGTTGGGGAATGCGTTGCGGTGGGTGGGGGCGATGGGGCGGCAGCCGGAAGCGTTGCTGCAGCGCCGCCAGCGACAGCCCTTGCCGTTGATGGGCCTTCTCGAGCCAAACCAGCACTGGCTCGTAGCCCGCCAGGCGGCAGCCCACATACAGCGCCTCGACCATCAATCGGGCGGCGGCGTCACGGTCACCGCCATTGCGCAGCTGCTGCCACAGCTGCCACCAGCGCTCATCGGGGAACAGCTCCCGCTGGTAACTGCAGTGCAGCAATGCCCGGGGTTTGCGCCTGAGCGCATCGATCAGATGTTCCAGATCGATGCTCCATGCCCGCCCATGGCGCTCGACACCGCCGTGGCGCCGCTCCAGTTCGCAGGCGATCTGCCGGCCCAGAAGCAGCTGCAGCCGGTCGTGGAAGATCCGCACCGTCAGCCGCTGGTCGATCAGCCGCGGCGGCACCGAATACACGACTCTGCGTACCTCGATCGTGCTGGTGCGCCGCACCGTGAGCTGTTCAATGTCGTAGTCGGCAAAACGAAACCGCGGTAGTGGCCGCAGCGCCGCCTGCTCCTGCTCCAGCCGGATCAGGCGCGGCCTGTTGTACTGGTCAATCACCGCGGCCAGAAAAGCCTGGTATTCAGCCAGCGTCTCGAAATCACTGCTGCCGCGCAGCAGCAACGCCTGCTCGATCCGCCGTTTGAGATGGCCATGAGGACTCTCCACACGGCCGTTCTCATGCGCCACCCCCAGGTTGTTGCGGCTGTAGGCCAGGCTGTAGTGGCTGCAGAGGGCGTGATAACGGCGGGTGATGTCGGAGCTGAAACTGCCGTTGCGGTTACGGCACGCTGCTGATAACCGGTCGGTGCGCAGTTCACCTGGCACCCCGCCGCAGGCAGCCAGAGCGTTCTGCAGACCCTCGGAGAGGGCGGCAAAACTCTCGCCGCCCTGGACCACCTGCGCGTAGCTCCAGCCGCTCCAGGCCAGGCGGTAGTGGAACAGCAGATGGGGGAACACCTGGCCGGCGATCGTCACCTCCACCCCCTTGAGCTGGGTGAAGTCACAGAAGGCAATTTCGCCAGGCTCATAGCTCAAAGGGAAGATCACCTCCGGCGCCGGGCCGTGCAGTGCCTTCCACTCCCGCACCCGGCGCTGCAGGGTGCGCTGTAGCGGAATCCAGTCCACATCAGGTTTCTGCTGCTGCAGATGCTCCAGGAGCGTGATCGGCGTCAGCGCGGGTGAGCGCTGCAGCAACGGCACCAGCTCCTCCTCCCATACCCCTACCAGCGGATCGGGGCGGGTGCGGCCACGGGGCTGGTTCGCCCGCGGCTGCAGCTGATTGCATTCAATCCGGCGAGCACTGCGCACTGAGATGCCCGCCGCCGCGGCAGCAGCCTCCTGGCTGCTGCCGCCTCGTCGTTTCGTCATGAACAGATTGCGTTGGTGGCTTGTCAGTGGTGCCGGCATCACCTGGTCCCTGCGCATCGGCACCAGGGTCTCCAGCACTCACCCCACCGGCCAACGAGCTTGTCGCCGACCGGCCAACTTCATTGTCGGCGGACAAGCCTGGACAAACAGGAATTGAGCGAGTGGCTGGCGGGTCTTGGTACGGCCGCTGCTGGCCGCTTCTCGGTGACCCCCAAGCTCGACGGGTGCGCCATTGCGCTGGAGTACCGCCTTGGCCTGCTCACGGCCGCGTGGACACGCAGCGGCGCGGATGCCATGCACCTGTTGCCCCTGGTTGACACCGTGCCGCCCACGCTCAACGCACCGATAAGTGTGCAGATCCGTGGTGAGCTGTACGGCCTCGATGGACGCCAGAGCACACCCGCTGCCTCCCTGCGCCGCAAGGTGCCCAGCGGTGAGGGCCTGGTGTTTGCTGCATTTGAGGTGATGCAGAGTGCGGCCGATCACGCCACCCAGCTGTTGGCGCTGGAGCGCTGGGGTCTGCCCATCCCCCCATACCTGCTTTGTGGCGCCCCACAGCTGGCCCACCACCACCGCTCATGGCTGCAGGGCCAATTGTGGAGCGAATTGCCCACCGATGGGCTGGTAGTGCAGTTGGATGACGGCCAGCAGCGCCGTCGATTGGGTGTCACCACGGTGGCACCGCGCTACGCCCTGGCCCTGAAGCGCTGAGTCGGCGGCCTTTTTTTTGGCTAGGGCCTCAATCGGCCAAGGGGCTTGACGCCGGACAGAGGGCTGCGGGTCAGCCTCAAATTGGGTGTTCACGAAAAAGCCCTTCCAGTCGCCAGATCCCCTCTGGCGCATGGGTTTAACCCCGTTCACGTAAACGGCTGGGGTGAGACTGGTGGCGCTTTGCTCGCAGTCTCAAATTAGCCGAGGTCGAGATTGCCCTTACAGGCGCAAGATCCGCTGCACTACATGGGTTTTGTCCCGATGCCGCCGCAGTCTCAAATCAGCCGATGACGAGAATGCCCTTCCATGCGCCAGATCGCCTCTGGCACAGGGGTTTAGACCCGATGACGTGTCGACGTGGGGTGAGACAGCTAGCGCCCCATGCGCAGTCTCTATTCGGCTGCGGACGTGAATGCTCTTCCATGCCCCAGATCCTTTGTGGCACAAGTGTTTTACCCCGCGGACGTGAAAGGCTGAGTTGAGATGACTGAGTGCCCCGACCTCTCCAGGTACGAGGCCCAGGATGTGGTGGTGGGAAATCTCTTTGGTACCTGCCACCGGAGTTTTTGGCTTCCCCGGCCGCGACCTCCTCCGGCAATGCCAGCTGCTCTGCCTGGTGACTCAGCGGCTCCTCTGCGAGCCCCCCCCTTTTTTTCTGAAGCAGTTGGCAACATGCTTAGGGGAGAACTTCGAGTTCGACCGCTCGCAGTTCCGAATTCAGCCGGATGGCACCTTCCGCATCACCATCCGCGCCATGGCCGCAATGGCTGGGGTAGATCAGAGCGGCTTGACGCGCAGTCTCAATTCAGCCGAGGACGAGAATGCCCTTCCATGCGCCAGATCGCTTCTGGCACAAGGGTTTAGCCCCGAGGACGTCTCGAGGTGGGGTGAGACGGGTGGGATTCCTGAGGATGCTGCCCCGTTCATCCTCGAGCACTACGGCATCCATGCCACGAAACCGTCGAGCACGGCCAGGAGTGTGCTTGTCCGGCGTCATGGCTTGTCTGGCGGGGGAGCGCCCAGTTGGCCTTTGCTTCAGTCTCAAATCTGCCGATGACCTGGCCGCGTCCTCCTCCTCCCCCCGGTTTCAGGAAAGATGTCACCCCTTTGATCCATCCATCCGGGGGCTTGAGGACATGACCAATGCGCCGATACAGCGAGGCCGTTAAGGCTGATGTGAGGAGACGGATGCACCCGCCCCACAGGCAGAGCGTGGCCCGGATTTCAGAGGAGCTGGGCATTCACGTGATGACCCTCTACAAATGGAGGAAGGCCTGGCGGTTGCAGGGAGAGGTGGTGCCGGCATCCGAGAAGGAACCAGAGGGCTGGAACGCCGCCGACAAGTTCACGGTGGTGCTGGAAAGCGCCGGGCTCAATGCCACCGAACTCAGCGCCTACTGCCGCGAGCGGGGCCTGTTCCCTGAGCAGGTGAGCCGTTGGCGGCAGGCGGCCCAGGATGCCAACGCCAAGCCGGTGCTGACGATGGCCGAACAGAAGGAGCTCGAGAAGCTCCGCGCCCAGGACCAGCGGGAGATCAAAGCCCTCAGAAAGGAGCTGCAGCGCAAGGAGAAGGCCATGGCGGAGATGGCGGCTTTGCTGGTGCTGCAAAAAAAGTGGGATGCCTTCTGTTCGGAGGAAGAGGAAGGCTGACCAGCGCCGTGCACCGGCGGAAGGTGATCGAGCTGATCGGGGAGGCCAATGCTGCGGGCGCCGGCCTGGTGAGGGCCTGTGGTGTGATCGGCATCTGCCTGCGCACCCTCAAACGCTGGCGGAAGGCCTTCCTGGGTGATGGGGACGGCGTGGATCGCCGTAAAGGCAGTGCTCGGCTGGTGGGTCACCGCCTGAGCGAGGAAGAGCGCCAGCGAATCCTGCTGACGTGCAACCAGCCGGAGTACGCCGCGCTGCCGCCAGGGCAGATCGTGCCGGCACTGTCCGATCAAAAGCTCTTTATTGGTTCAGAGAGCAGCTTCTATCGGGTGCTGCACCAGGCGGGTCAGTGCCACCGCCGGGGGAGGGCCAGGCTGCCTCAAGAACCGCGCTCGGTGCCGCGCCTCAGGGCGGATGGCCCGAACCAGGTTTGGAGCTGGGACATCAGCTTCCTGCCGACCACGGTGCGGGGTGTGTGGCTCTACCTCTACCTGGTGATCGACGTCTGGAGCCGCAAAGTGGTGGCCTGGGATGTGGCCGAGGTGGAGTCGGCTCAGATCGCCGCGGATCTGGTGCAGCGGGCCTGCCTCAAGGAGCGCTACCACCGCCCCAACGGCTTTGGCCGCCGCCAGTGCCAGCAGCAGCCACTAATCCTCCACGCCGACAACGGCAATGCAATGCGCGGGGCGACGCTGGAATCACGGCTCGAGGAGATGGGCGTGCTCAGATCCTTCTCCAGGCCAAGGGTCTCAAACGACAACCCATACTCGGAATCCCTTTTCCGTACGGTCAAATACCGCCCCGACTACCCCAGCCGGCCATTCGCCAACAAAGAGGAGGCCTGTGAATGGGTGGCAGCATTTGTGGATTGGTACAACCACCGGCACCACCACAGCGCGATCAAATTCGTGACGCCCCACCAGCGCCACAGTGGAGCTGCCAAGGCCATTTGCCAGCAGCGCACTGATGTCTACGAGGCCGCCCGCCGTGCCAATCCAACGCGCTGGAGCGGTGCCACCCGCTGCTGGAGTCAACCGGCAGAAGTGTGGATAAACAAGCCAACAGAAGAGCCCGATCCGGTCCTGGCGCTACCCTTAATCAAGGCCGCCTGAATGGCAGCCAAGGAGTGACAACTTTCCTGAAAGTCACCGCTGCAGAACGGCGAGCGCGGCGGAAGTCCCACGGCCGGGTGATGCCGCCCGGCACCTGCCACACCCCTAGGCGAGCGCGAGAGGCCCGCTCTTCTGCTTCTAGATAGGGCTTGCTGAATTTCATTCGCGGGTTTTTCGTCCGCGTCAAGGGCCGCGATCTCAGCCTGCAGCGCCAAGCGCTGGTGACCTCAATTTTACTCCTAGAAGCTGACTAAGCAGCCCACAGAAGCGCTGGACGGCGCCAGGAGGCGAGCAAATAGAGCATCAGGATGTACACAGAGACAAGAATAGAGAATAAGAGGCGCAGTAGCCTGAGAACCTTCTCGGCATTCATCACAAAGAACGCCATCGTGATCACCGTTCTTGATGTTTCAATCAGCTTGGTCATGATCCGATCCAGTCCATATTTCCGTTTGCTCGTTCCGATTCTTCCTTCGATCACGGAACGCTTTCTCAAGTCTGATTTAAAAAGCTCTTGTTGCTCTGCTGTCTGCACCTCGGCCTCTACCTGCTTCTTGCGTGGACGGCCACTGAGCCTGATGTTATTTTCTGCGCAGAACTTCTTGTTGCCTAATGTCATATAGATTGAATCGGCACAGATTCGTGCTGGATAGTACCCTCGCTCTTCCTTGTATTGCTTGGTACGTGCGATCAGGTCGTTGGCTTCATTGTAGTTGTCCCAGCTGATTCGATCCACATCGACAAAGCCATTATCATCTGATATTGAGATCTTCGCACCGAACTCTGTTCGCCTTCCCGCCTTGCCCCTCACGATCGGCCGCACGTGTGGTTTTGACAAATTGACAATCCGATCGTCGATGCGCCGGCTATCAGCGTCATACATCTCCTGCTGCTGCCGGTACAGTTCACTGGTGATCAGCAGCTTGCGGTAGAGCTGGGTTCCAAGCTCCAAAAGCATGGCACCGCAATGGATCATCTGATCAATTGCTCTGAGGTTTCTCCGGATCTCGTTGAGCTGAAAGCGCTTGACTTCACGGATCTCGGCGCATTTGGGCTTTTTCTTCTTGATGATCGCCAGAAACCGATTCCGAGCTTTATCCCGGTTGCAGCGGGGTTTACGATTGATCTTTCCCTGCAACTGCTTGAACAGTTCGTCGATGATCTTCTCAGTGGCCTCTCTCGCTTCGTTGAGCAACCTCAGATCTACTGGGTAGGGAATGTCATCAGGCACGCAGGTTGCATCAAGAATCAGAGTACCCCAGTTACTTTCAGGATCCAACGTTGCAGGCTTCACCCCTAGCGCTTCGTCGATGGCAGCAAGCTGTTGCTCCTCTTCTTGTTCGCTATCATCCTCCTCCGCCGAAACCAGCATCTCTTTAATCATCGCAATGCCATTGGCCTTGGTCATGTCATTGCAGATCTTGATCAGATCAGGGCCAATGCGCTTACGAAAATGCACCATCATCGATGGATCAAACGGGGGCATTGCCTGGTATGCACTCAAGCCAATGAAAAATTGTAGATACGGTGATTCCGTGATCAGCTGAACTGTTTCGCGGTCTGTCACTCCCAGGCGTTGCTGGATGTACAGCGCACCGAACGCCATCTGAAACGGCTTGGCCGGTGCTCCTGTCTTGGCACTGAATTGGGGTGCATACTGGCTTTCCAGCGGCATCCATGGAATCAGGTTACGAAGCAGAAGCCAGCGATTATTAGGATCTAGTTTGCCGCCGAAGGGCGTGTAAAACTCCTCGATCGATAGCTGACCTGCGTGCTGAAAAACGTACATTGGCGTGTCAGCAGATTGTTCTAAGCCAGGAATGGCTCCATTAGGCTCATTTTAACGTGAGACCATCCCTGGAATCAACTGCGGCGCAATGGATATCGGTTCCTCAGCAAGCCCTAGATATGCCTTGGCATCACATCCGCGCAGGTATTGGCGGTAAGCAAAGGCCTGCCCGTCTTCCACCAGCGCCAGGTTGATATTCACGCCACTAACCACCTCTGCGACGCTGCGCCCGTAGCGATCGGTGGTCTTGACCTCAAGCGACACCTCGCGGCCAATCGGCAGCCGCTGCTGCAGGTAGGCGCGGGCATGCTGGCCATAGGGACTTTGGGCTGTCTCGGGAGCATCGATGCAGGCCAGCCGCACGGTGAGCATCTTGCCGCCCTGGCGGACGCGGATGGTGTCGCCATCGCCGATCGAGAGGATGGTGGTGCCAACCTGGGCGACTGCTAGGTCGGGCCACGACAGCGCCACCAATACGGCCGCAGCCAATAGAAACCGTCTAGCCATCGACGGAGTTTGCATCGGCAGCGCCAATCTGTGCATTCACATCAAAAGACGATGGCCCGAAACCTTCCGCTCTTTGGCTTTGCAGTCGCAGCTGCCTTGACTGCAGGCAATGCCCTGGCCCAGCAGCCGGTCCAACCCCTGCCCAAAGTGGGTAGCTGCCCGCTGGGCTACTACAGCTCCGGCGGCTACTGCGTGCCGAGTTCTGGTGGTAACAGCCGCGGCGCCATTGAAAAAAGGGAAGCTGGCTGCCCGCTGGGCTTCTACTCCTCCGGCAGCTACTGCGTCAGCAGTCCGAGTAACGACCGTGAGGCAATTCAAAAAACTGGCAAGGGATGCCCGCTGGGTTGGTATTCATCAAGTGGCTATTGCGTCAAGAGCCGGTGAAATCTGTCCTGCGGGCAGTCCTATGTTGCAGGTATTGCTGAACTGCCGTGCCCCATAGTGAGTTGTTGCGGTTTCTGGCCCATGTGCGGGCTGATCCAGCCCTGCGGCAAATGATGGCCGATGCTCTTACGGCTGATGAGGTGTCGCTGCTTGCCCAAGAGCGGGGATTTCTGGTCTCTGGCAGCGACATCCTGCGCTTCCACGGCCAGTCGGCCTCAGGGATCCGCATCAGTCGTATCGACCACCCTGGCGAATATCCCGGCCGTTACTACTAAGTTCACTTTTGACCGCAATCAGCACTTGCAAAATAAAACCCCTGAGGAAGACCCCAGGGGCGCTGGCTAAGAAATTCAATTGACGGCCGATAGAAGCTGCTGGCGTTGGCGCCTGGGGCCATGCATTCCAGGTGTGGGGCGGATGGTCCTCCTGAGGGCACCTGTGGCGGTGCGGCTGGAGTGTCGATCAGTCAGGCGCACAAGGTGAGCTGCAGTGGGGAATGCTGCTCTCTTGCCCGGCTGAACGACCCGCCTACAGATAAATAGGGCTTGCTGAATTTCATTCGCGGGTTTTTCGTCCGCGCCAAGGGCCGCGACTCAGCCTGCAGCGCCAAGCGCTGGTGACCTCAATTTTACTCCTAGAAGCTGACTAAGCAGCCCACAGAAGCGCTGGACGGCGCCAGGAGGCGAGCAAATAGAGCATCAGGATGTACACAGAGACAAGAATAGATAATAAGAGGCGCAGTAGCCTGAGAACCTTCTCGGCATTCATCACAAAGAACGCCATCGTGATCACCGTTCTTGATGTTTCAATCAGCTTGGTCATGATCCGATCCAGTCCATATTTCCGTTTGCTCGTTCCGATTCTTCCCTCGATCACGGAACGCTTTCTCAAGTCTGATTTAAAAAGCTCTTGTTGCTCTGCTGTCTGCACCTCGGCCTCTACCTGCTTCTTGCGTGGACGGCCACTGAGTCTGATGTTATTTTCTGCGCAGAACTTCTTGTTGCCTAATGTCATATAGATTGAATCGGCACAGATTCGTGCTGGATAGTACCCTCGCTCTTCCTTGTATTGCTTGGTACGTGCGATCAGGTCGTTGGCTTCATTGTAGTTGTCCCAGCTGATTCGATCCACATCGACAAAGCCATTATCATCTGATATTGAGATCTTCGCACCGAACTCTGTTCGCCTTCCCTCCTTGCCCCTCACGATCGGCCGCACGTGTGGTTTTGACAAATTGACAATCCGATCGTCGATGCGCCGGCTATCAGCGTCATACATCTCCTGCTGCTGCCGGTACAGTTCACTGGTGATCAGCAGCTTGCGGTAGAGCTGGGTTCCAAGCTCCAAAAGCATGGCACCGCAATGGATCATCTGATCAATTGCTC
The DNA here is from genome assembly GCF_015840335.1 of Synechococcus sp. CBW1108. Lineage (NCBI taxonomy): Bacteria > Bacillati > Cyanobacteriota > Cyanophyceae > Synechococcales > Synechococcaceae > Synechococcus > Synechococcus sp. CBW1108. The sequence continues at coordinate 3,015,152 of NZ_CP060395.1, read as the reverse complement.
TGAGGTTTCTCCGGATCTCGTTGAGCTGAAAGCGCTTGACTTCACGGATCTCGGCGCATTTGGGCTTTTTCTTCTTGATGATCGCCAGAAACCGATTCCGAGCTTTATCCCGGTTGCAGCGGGGTTTACGATTGATCTTTCCCTGCAACTGCTTGAACAGTTCGTCGATGATCTTCTCAGTGGCCTCTCTCGCTTCGTTGAGCAACCTCAGATCTACTGGGTAGGGAATGTCATCAGGCACGCAGGTTGCATCAAGAATCAGAGTACCCCAGTTACTTTCAGGATCCAACGTTGCAGGCTTCACCCCTAGCGCTTCGTCGATGGCAGCAAGCTGTTGCTCCTCTTCTTGTTCGCTATCATCCTCCTCCGCCGAAACCAGCATCTCTTTAATCATCGCAATGCCATTGGCCTTGGTCATGTCATTGCAGATCTTGATCAGATCAGGGCCAATGCGCTTACGAAAATGCACCATCATCGATGGATCAAACGGGGGCATTGCCTGGTATGCACTCAAGCCAATGAAAAATTGTAGATACGGTGATTCCGTGATCAGCTGAACTGTTTCGCGGTCTGTCACTCCCAGGCGTTGCTGGATGTACAGCGCACCGAACGCCATCTGAAACGGCTTGGCCGGTGCTCCTGTCTTGGCACTGAATTGGGGTGCATACTGGCTTTCCAGCGGCATCCATGGAATCAGGTTACGAAGCAGAAGCCAGCGATTATTAGGATCTAGTTTGCCGCCGAAGGGCGTGTAAAACTCCTCGATCGATAGCTGACCTGCGTGCTGAAAAACGTACATTGGCGTGTCAGCAGATTGTTCTAAGCCAGGAATGGCTCCATTAGGCTCATTTTAACGTGAGACCATCCCTGGAATCAACTGCGGCGCAATGGATATCGGTTCCTCAGCAAGCCCTAAATAAAGACTGTTGGAGCAGGGGCCGGCAGTCAGCGTGCTTCTTGAACCTGGCGGGGTGGCGTGTCGTCCATGTTGGGCGCCTCCTGGGTTGATGAGCACAACATCGCTGCTCCAGCGGCTCAGCACAATCGGCCTTTACACGCATTGCCTCTGGCTGCAGATCGGACCAAGATGAAATTGCTTTGTGCTCTGCAGCGGCTCAGAGCCTGCGCAATGGTGGCAGGGTCCACAGCCTGTAGATAACCCTTGGCTTTGCTCGCGCCGAGCGCTCTTTGCGGCTGCTGATCAATGGGCGCGGAAGCCCCAGCGATCGCGATCAGTCACTTGCTTAGCCCTCAAACTCCTTGAAAAATCGGTCCGTCGCGGTCGGAGCGGAATTGCACCTGGGCACGGGGAACGTGCGCTAAGAGCTCCCGTAGCAATTGATCGAGAAGCTTTTTGCTTTGGGGTGCCCCGGCGCCCATCCCTTCCCGGCTGGAGACCAGAACGCCCAGGACATCGCCGCGCCGCAGCTCCAGCAGAAGCTTCACTGGCAGACCACCTGAAACAAGGTCCAACGAGGCATTGCGGCGATCCAGCCAGGTGAGGGCCGCACCCCAGCTCTGGGCGATCTGCTCAAGCGCAGCGCACAGCGCCTGGCCATCAGCGACCGGTGTGATCAGTGCCTCAAAGCGGGCCATGGCTACTTCCCCTCTCATCCACTCTGGCTGTTCACCGTAGTGATCAGGAGCCCGGAGTCACCCTTGAAATGGCTGCTCCCCCCAGGAGCGCCAGCAGCAGGTTGAGGGTCGAATCAAAGCCGCCCTGTAGTTGCTCCAGCGTGCCTGGGCAGATCTGACCAACTGGCCGGCCCGCCAGTGCCCGCTGGCCGCAGACCCCAGCAGCGAGCGCATAGATCAGCAGCTGGGTGCCGATCACCACCGCCAGGGTCTGGAAGACAAACCGCTGCCGATCAAAGGGCGGCTTGGGCACGTGGGGCGCACCTTGAGATGGGCCTGGCGTTACCGGCGGCAGTGCATCGCTCATGGTCTTTGCTCCTGTGGGTCAGTCTTCTGCCTGCTCAGGGGTGGCAGCTGAGCAGCCAGCCGGTCCCTGGACCATCGGCCTCCCAGCGGGGTTGCCAGTTTTTCCAGCTGTAGTGCTGGCCAGCGCCGTTGGCGTTGGCGGTGTAACCACCTGCCACCAGATCGGCTTCCCCATTGGGGTCGTTGTGAATGGCGACCGCCTCGGTGAAACCGATCACCACACTCCAATGGCCGCCGCCGGAGGGTGCTGACACTGGACCGTGATGCAGCCAGCCCACGGCCACTGGCCGGCCCAGGTTGATCTGCTGCTTCAGAGCTGCTCGATCACCATTGGTCGCGAAGTTGGCCGTAAGCCCCAGGGACCTCAAGGCCGAGAGCTGGGCCTCTGCACTGGTGCTGTCGCCGTATTTGGCACGGATGGCGTTGTACTCGTCGTCGGAGCCGACCTTGCCCCAAAAGCGGGCGAGCATGGCGCAGCTGCTGGAGAAGCACTCCCGGTAGCCAGTGCCAGAAGTGTTGTCGTTCTGGTTCTCCCAGGCCACCGCCAGGGGATTGGCATGGGCCGGGGCCTCAGGAGCCGGCGGAGACGACGAGAAGGTTTGCCGCCAGGGTGTCGCCTCGGTGAGGACCGCCGGGTCAGCGCTGATCACGGCGAGCCGCAACTGCTCGATGCCCTCCAGCTGCTGGGGCTGAGCCTTCCAGTTGTCCCAGAACTGACGCCAGCGCTCAGCGCTGAACGGCGCCTGTGCAGCAGGGGTGGCCGATCCGGTGGTGTTGGTCATTGCAGAAGAGCATTCTTCTGCTGTTGCCGCAGCAGGGCGTGCCTGGCGCCCCATGACCTCCCAGCAACGCCGCCCACCTGCAGCGTCCCCTGGCCCTGGAGAAGACCAAACGCGGAGGCACAGGATCCATCCACTGATCCAGGCCTGCCTGCCCGGCCTGCGTGTCACCTGTCAGGCTGCTGAAGGGCGCCGCGCTCGTGATCCTTGCGGTTCAGATTGCTTAGCCTGGGGCCATGACCAATCCCCAGCTCACTGAGAACCTGCTCGCCGTGATCCGTAGCCTGCCGGCTGACGATCGCCGCTGGCTGCTCAGGCAGCTGGAGCAGGACACCAGCGACCTGAGTCACGGTGCCCTGGCTGAGATGGCAATGGCCGGGGGAGCCTTTGACGACCTGGCCGCTGAATCTGACCTCTACAGCTTCTCCGACGGAGAAGCGATCGTTGCCGGCTGATGCTCAGTCGCTACGACATCGTGCTGGTCGCCTTCCCTTTCACGGATGGGCCGGCGGCTAAGCCTCGGCCGGCTTTGGTGATCACCACCAGTGATCGCCATGGGGATGTGCTGCTGGCCTTCATCAGCTCCAACATCAGCGGCCCAACTGCCAGCGATGAGCTCGACATCCCAGCCGAATATCCAGGCTTCTCAGGCACCGGCCTGAAGGTGAGCTCAAGGCTGCGGCTCAGCCGCATGACAACGCTGGCTTTGCCATTGGTGAAACGGCGCATCGGACAGCTTCCGCTGGCCTTGCAGACGACCTGCCAGCAGGTGCTGCAGCGGGTGATCGGCGGCCAAGGCTGAACGCTCTCCTGTGGGGCAGTTCGTCGCGCCTCGGCAATAGCCCCTGACCTCCTTGGGGCTGCGCCCCCTGTGCCATGGGCCTCACCCTGATCGAGGCAGCCAAATACGAAAACCGGCTCGAGCACCTCGCTGTGCTCAAGACGTTTTCAGAGGGCGAACTGCTCGCCCGGCTGCCGTTCATGAATATTGCCGGCAGCGGCCTGTTCTATTCCGCTGAGCAGGAGCTCCCCTCGGTGGGCTTCCGCGCCGTCAATGAGGGCTACACCCAGAGCTATGGCGTGGTGGACCAGCGCGCAGAAGCGGTGCACCTCTTTGGCGGTGACGTGGATGTGGACCGCTCGATCGTGGATCTGATGGGCCCTGAGGCCCGTGCCAGCCAGATCGAGATGAAGGTGCGCTCCATGCGGCTCACTTTGGAGGCAACGGTGATCAACGGCGACACCAGCGCCAACCCAAGGGCCTTTGACGGGCTGAGCAAGCGCCTGCAGCCAGGCGATGCGATGGCAATCGACAACGCCGGCAGTGGCAGCAGCAGCGGTGGCGGCACTGCTCCTGGTGCACCGCTTGATTTTGATCGCCTCGATGAGCTGATCGATTCGGTTAACGCCTACGGCGGCAGCAAGGTGCTGGTGATGAGTAAGGCAATGCGCCGCCAGCTCAATGCCCTGGCCCGCGCCTCTATTGGCGGCGGGGTCTATCAGACCAGCACCAACTCCTTTGGGATGACAGTGCACCGCTACCAGGACTGCGACCTTGTCACGGTCGACCGCGATGCCCAGGGCATTGAGGTGATGGGTTACGACGAGGCGGGCGGCACCAGCTCGATCTACTGCTGCACCTTTGGTGATCAGGGTGTCACCGGCCTGCAGGGCCCCTTCCAGGGTCGCTATGGCATCTCGGTGCGGGATCTGGGCGAGGTGCCTGATGCCCCGGTGTTTCGCACCCGCGTCGATTGGTACGTGGGCTTTGCCGTGCTGCAGAGCCGCGCTGCTGGCCGCCTCTTCAACATCACCCCTGCTAACTGAGCCATGAACGGCAATCCCTTGCTGGATGCGGAGACCACCCTGGTGGGTTGGACCAACCGCAGCGCAATTCGCAACCACGAGCGCACCTTCCTCTCTGGAGAAGAGGTGCTGCTCACCACCAAACTCGATGCGGCGTCACGCTTCTCGGTGGTGGCAAATAATCCTGGCTCTGCTGCTGCAGTTGAGATACAGGTTTCCTTTGCCCCAGTGCTGCGCGATGGCACGATTGGCAGCTGGGTTGTTGCAGCCACCGTTGCGCTGCCAGCAGAAGGCGGGCGGGTGGAGGCCTTCATCAGTGGACGGGACATCCAGCTCAATGCCGCTGATCTAGCCGATGTGGACCTGCCGGCGGTCTGCTTTGCCAAAGCGGAGGTGAGCCCCGAGACCCCTGAGGGGATGCACGTGGGCCTTACCGCCACCATTGCGGCTTGATGATGACCTCTGTGCGTCATGACCTGGGTGATCCGGCCATTCCTGAGGGGATGGTGCGGATCAGTGCTGGAGCAGAGCACCGCTACATCTGGCCGGTGCACCTAGGCGGCTGGCAAAGCCTGGGCTGGCAGCTGCAACCAGCTGCTGGTCTACCGGCGCCGGAACCAAAGCTGCCGGAGCTCGAGCTGGAACCCGAACTCGACCCAGAGCTGCCCCTAGACCCAGAGCCAGACCCAGAACTGGAGATGGCAGAGCTGGGTCGGCAGACATCACCTGCCGGGGTTGAGAGCGACCCCAGTTCTGAACCTGATTTGGCGGAGCCCGAACCGCTCCCAGCGAGCACCGACTTCCAGTCGATGACCAAGGCCCAGATCATTGAGCACTGCTCAAGCGTCTATGGGGTCGAGCTCGATGGCAGCCAGACTAAGGCGGAGCTGGTGGAGCAGGCCACCGCCCTGGAATACCAGGGCGTGACAGAGATCGATGGGCCACTCCCGGATGCGCTGGTGGATGACCCCTTGATCTGAGTTGCTCTTACACGATGACTGCTCAGGGGCACTGGTTCTTGGTGTGGCAGGGGCTCCCTAGAGTTGACGGGATGGTTCTCTGCTCCAGGGCCGCGTCATGGCTGACAGCACGCAACAGTTGATCAGTCGCATCCGCGAGCACAGCCCTCACTTGCAGGAACAATTTGGGGTGCGCCAGCTGCGGTTGTTTGGCTCCTGGGCGCGGGGTGCTGCTGGCATGGCGAGTGATGTGGATGTGCTGGTCGCCTTTGAGGGCCCTGCCAGCGCCAAGCGTTTTTACGGGCTGCAGTTCTTTCTGGAGGATCTGCTCGGCTGCTCCGTGGATCTCGTGAGTGAGAAGGCTCTGCGGGAGGAGTTGCGTCCCGCTGTGGAAGCCGATGCCATCACCATCTGAGCGGGGCCCCCAGAGGGACTGGCAGCTGTATCTCCACGATATGGAGACATTTGCGGCCCGTGCCATCAGCTATTGCGCTGATCTCAGCCTGGATGTCTTTGCAGCTGATCAGCTCCTGCAAGACGGGGTCCTTCGCAACATCGAGCTGATCGGAGAAGCGGCCACCCGTATTCCGCAGGAGGTGCGTGATGCCAACCCAGCTATCGCTTGGCGGCAGATCGTAGCCATGCGTAACCAGCTAATCCACGGTTACCTCGGCATTGACCTGGAGATTGTCTGGGATGTGGTGCAGGTGGAGCTTCCGGCTCTGCTGGAACAATGCGCGCAGGTGCGTGGCGATCGGCAATAGCGGTTGAGCTGGGGCACCGCGCACCGGCTCGCTGCCCATCCATGACCTCCTCGCTGACACAGCAGAGCGCACCTTTCGGTGCGACGCCACAGAGCGCACCTCTCGGTGCGACACGCACCCCAGCAATCAGCAGCAGTGGCATCAGCGCCCAGCTGGTCCGCCTGCTGCCGCCCAGCGGTTGCCCGGGTCAGCCGCTCTGGGTGCCGCCCAATGAGGTGCAGCGTTGGGAGCAGCTGGGGTTTGGCCGTGCGCCGATCCCTGCTGCCGACCTCGAGCTGAGCTGGCAGCCGGCTGTCCAGGAGTCAGGCGGCCTGATCCCGATCGAGCTGCTGCTCAACCCGCGCCTGACTCCCCCCAATGCGGTGACGCTGGACTGGGGTGATGGCCGTACGGAAACCCTGCCCTGGCCTGCAGCCGCTGACGGCAATGCTCGCTTGCAGCACAGCTACGCAGGCCGCAGCGATTACACGGTCCAGGTTGAACTCAGCGGCAATGGCATCACGGCGTCCTTGCTGGTGAGCCTGGCGGGCTGCCCGATCTGGCAGCCCGAACCCATCCCACCACCCCCAACAGGTGGTGGTGGCAGCCGCTGGTTCAACGGTGATGGCCCACCCGGGACCATCGCCGCAGCGGCCCCCGGTGACTACTACCTCGATGGGATCAGCGGCGCCTTCTACCTGCTGGAGGACTGAGCAATGCCCTGGAGCAAGACCCAGAACATCAGGGGACCTGCCGGTCCCCAAGGGGCGCCAGGTCCAACGACCCCTTCTACTGACGCCGGCAACATCACCGGTGCCGGCAGCGATGGCCTGCTCTACACCCCTGCCGCCTGGTTGCTGATAGCCGATCTCACCCTGCATGTCGCCACAACAGGCAGTGACACAACCGGTGATGGCAGCCAGACCGCTCCTTGGGCCAGCCCCCATCGGGCCATGGCCTTCCTCAGAGGGCTGCTGCTGGCCGATGGTGTCTTTGTCACCATCTCAATCGCCGATGGGGCCTACACCTTCTCCAAGGAGCTGAATCTCAACCATCCCCAGGGAACGCAGATCAGCATCGAGGGCACCAGCACCAGCGGCACCCGGCCAACCGGCACGAGCCTCAATGGCGGTGGTGGCAAGGGCTATTCCACAAGCTCCGAATCCTTCAATGACGCGAAACTCAAGGCGTATTACCGGAGCCAATGGCAGTTCAACGGCTGTGATGGGTTGCGCTGTGACCTCGGTGGCGGTGTCACCGTCGACAAGCTTTTGATCCGCGGCGATGGAACGGCCTACACCGATGGGGTGCTGGCCGGTGGTAAGGACCCACTGCGCATCCAGCAGAGCCTCTATATCGACAAAGCATCAAGCGGCTCAATCAATCTGGGCCAGACAGTGGCGGTCCATAACTTCGGGAGGCTTGGTATCGCCACCGGCTATGGCGGCTCCATCTGCGCAGAAGCCGTAACGGTGACCAATACCAAAAGCGATGGGATCAGGACCTATTTCGGCGGTTCGATCCAGGCCTACCAGGCCACGATTTCCAATTGCAATGGTGATGGCATTGCCAACTGCCATGGCGGCTCGATCAACGCCATGGATGCGATGGCAGCCAATAACTTCAACAATGGCATCATCTGCTTCTACGGCGGCTCGATTCTGGCTAAAGGAGCAACGGCAGCAAACAATCTCCAGAGCGGTGTGATCATCAGACACGGCGGAACGATTTTCGCCTCTGCCGCTAACGCCTCCAGTAATAACCAGAACGGCTTCTCGACAAATTATGGCGGCTCCATCTATGGCGGTGATCTGACGGCCGCCAACAACCAGAGAAATGGGATCTATATCGGTTACGGCGGCAACATCCTGGCCAGTGCTGCCACCTTGACAGGCAATGGGGAAAGCGCTGCCAAAGCAGAAGGTGATGGCTTTATGCGGTTGAATGGCGCGATCTATGACGGCATCCTCTCGCCGGCTGCCAACACGCTGGGCAACGGCAAGGCCTATATCCAGACCATTTGATTGGCAGGATCGTCATCACCAACCCATCAGCTGCTGTGATGCACTGCAGCGAAAGCCAGTGGCTACCGGCTGCCGCCGGCCAGCATCACGGCTCCGGTGCTGGGTAGCTCCAGCTATGGGCCAACCCCTCCTGATCGGCAATAGATCTGAGAATTCGCCGGGCCGCTGGCTCGCTTGACCATGGCCTGGGCAGCTGCCGGCTCCCTCAAGGGACCACAGGGCATTGAGGGTTCACAGGGTGTCGCTGGTCCGGCCGGCCCTGCTGGAGCCGATGGCCTCCAGGGCATTCAGGGCGCGCAGGGCATCCCCGGCCCGGAGGGTCCCCAGGGCATCCAGGGCCTCGAGGGTGCGGCCGGCACCGGCATCAACTTCCGCGGCCAGGTCGCAACGGTCGCTGAGCTGCCAGCAGGTGCGGCCCAGGGCGATGCCTACATCGTCCAGGCCGACGACAGCCTGCAGGTGTGGGACGCGCCCAGCAGCAGCTGGGTGAGTGGCGGCTCGATCCAGGGACCCCAGGGGATCGCCGGTGCCCAGGGCAGCCAGGGCCTGCAGGGGGAGATCGGTCCGGCCGGCCCCCAGGGCCAGCAGGGAATCGATGGGCCGGCCGGCAGTGCGGGCGAGCGGGGAACCGGCTGGTTCAACAGCACGGGTGCTCCTGCAGCTGACATCCCAGGTGCGATTACAGGTGATCTGTATCTGGACAACGCCACCGGCGATGTGTACACCCTGAGCTGAGCTCAGGAGCAGAGCGGTGGCGCAGGGGCGCATCGACAAGCGCGCTGGTGCGTGCTTCAGCGAACCACACGTTGCGGACAGATCTGCCACTGTGCCCCCCAGCCAATCGCAGCCAGATGAGTCGGTCCGATCTCGAGCGCTTGGTGGCTGATGCAGAAACCAGCCAGGAGCTCCAGCAGACCCTGAGCCAGTGCCGCAGCCGCGAGGAGCTGCTGCACACCGCCCGTTGCCTGGGCTATCGCGTCACCAGAAACGACCTGCAGAACGCCTGGCTGGAGCACCGCAATGCACCAGCCGCCCACAGAGCTGATCGTGCTGATCGATGGGCAGCAGGCGGCAGCTGAGCTGCCTGCTGCCAGGCCAACGGCCCCCGAGCAGAACGGTTCAGAGACGCAGTCCGGGTGCCAATTACTGAGCGCATGAGACCTTCTTCCTCCGGGCATGGTTTTACAAAAGCGAGGTTCGTTGGTGCACCAGCGGCCGGCTCGACTGGCAGGAGCTGAGCAACCTGCCTCCTAGTAGCCTCACGGCTCTGGGCCCCTCCGCCCTGGCGACTGGGGTAGCGGCGCTCGACAAGCTCAGTGTCGTCTTGATCGGGGTGTTGGCCTTGGTGTTTTTGGGCGAGCCGCTGGACCTCATGGCATGGCTCGGGGTGGTGTTAACGGCTGCCGGTGCCGCTTTGGTGGCCTGGGTCTGGCAAAGGGCTGTTGCAGCGGGGGAGCCTTTCCAGAAGGGACTGGATACAGTGACCCCAGGCTTGGGAAGCCCAATGCAACTCGCTGAACTCAAGGCCCTCGCACCTCAGATCGATGCTCTGCTGGCCCAGTACGGAGCCAGCAACCTGGCCGTCTTTGGCTCGGTGGCTCGTGACCTGGCCTGTGCCGGCAGCGATGTGGATTTGCTGGTGGACCTGCCCCAGGGCACCAGCCTGCTGGATCACTCCGCCCTGAAGCTGGAACTGGAGGAACTGCTGCAACAGAAGGTGGATCTGATACGCCGCCGCAACCTCAAGCCGTCCCTGCGACAGCGGGTGGAAGCGGAAGCCGTCGCACTGGGATGAGCGAGCGCGACCACGAGGCTCTCGGAGATATCCTTGGGGTGCTGGATCGAGCCTTGGGTTTTCCGATCACCGATCTGCAGACCCTGGAAGACACCGACTATCTGCAGGATGCCCTGATTCGCTGTCTGGAGGTGCTAGGCGAAGCAACCAAGCGCCTGAGCCAGGACTGCCGCGACCGCCATCCTGAGGTTCCCTGGCGGGCAATGGCAGGCATGCGTGACCTGTTGATCCACGCCTATGACCGAGTGGATCTGGAAGAGGTATGGGAGGCCTATCGCCAGTTCGCCTGGTTGCGGGACCAGATCGCTGCGATGGTTGATACCCCCACGGAGTGAGAGTGCCTGGGGGGGACTGCTGCCATCGCGGCACCGTGGAAAGCTCGGCCCGGCGGAGCCGGGCCGGCATATAAGCCTCAGGCCAAAGCAGGCCGCAGATCGCTCAAGGCGCTGCGCCCGGCTTCCAGCTCACATCGCAGCACTAGCAACTCCTGCTGGGCCTGCAGCCGCTCATCTAACTCATCCACCCGGGCCAGGCACTGGCGGATGGCGGGCAGCACCTCTTCTTCCAGGCGGGTGATCTCCTCCTCTCCATAGGGCTGCTCGCTCCAGGTGCGGCGCAGCGGCAGATCACGCCGCAGCAGCTGCTCGATGGAGCGTGAGGCGCGCTCTAGCAGTAGGAAGGGATCTTCTTCTGGCCGGCAGAACTTGGACTGGGCAGCTAGTGATGCCATGACTTTCGGCGCCAGGTGTGGCGCAGCGATGGGACCGATCCCAGCGGAGGTCCGACGTCAGGAGGGCCTCAAACTGGAGAGGACCCGGAGCAAGCACCACAGGGCTAGGCCCAGTCAGGGCAGGGCTTCTGCAAAAGTCAGGTCAAGGCAGGAGCGATCAAATCTTTCGCAAGCGCGGCTTGTTGAGGTGATGCACCGCATGCAACACCACGCCAAATAGCCCTGAGCGATCAAAGACATCCAGGTCCAAAGGAATTGCTACTTCTCCTGGCCGCACCGGCTCAAGCAACCACTGCTCCCCCTGGCGCAGCAGCGGCCGCATTAAGAAGCTGCCCTGGTGGGCAACGACGACGACATGGCCGGAGCAGGGTTCGACACTGCGGTCGATCACCATCAGGTCGCCGTCCTGAATCCCATGCTGGCGCAGGCGATTGCCGCTGACCCGCATGTAAAAAGTGCAGACCGGGTTGGGAACCAAAGCAGCATGGAGATCTAAGTCCTCACCTAAGAGTTTGCTGAAAAACCAAGCCTGCGCGAAAATGGATTAACCGCCCAGCCCAGATGCGAGGTCACCGGGAGCGCAGCGGCTCCCTGTTCTCCTACGTGTCGATTGAGGAGCGGATCCCGGCCAGTCATCCGCTGCGGCGGATCCGGAAACTGGCGGATCAGGCCCTCGATCGGCTCAATCCCACCTTTTGCGCGCTCTACGCCGCAGAAGGCCGGCCCTCGGTGCCGCCAGAACAGCTGCTGCTGGCCTCGTTGCTGCAGGCGTTCTACGGGATTCGCTCGGAGCGGCTGTTGCTGGAGCAGCTCCACTACAACCTGCTGTACCGCTGGTTTGTGGGCCTGAGCCCGGATGATCCGATCTGGCACCCCACCACATTCACCAAAAATCGGGAGCGGTTGCTGAACGAGCAGGTCATGGGGCGCTTCCTGGAGAAGCTGATGGGTGCTCCGGAGGTCAAGCCGCTACTCAGCGACGAACACTTCTCAGTGGATGGCACCCTGCTGCAGGCCTGGGCGTCCCATGCCTCACTGGAGCGGACCGATGGTCAGCAGGACCCACCGCCACCGTCGTCAGGCCCTGGCGAGGGCTTTGGCGCTCCAAAGCCCGGTAAGAAGCGGGCCAAGGGTGACTTCCGCGGCATCAAGCTCAGCAACAAGACCCACCGCTCCAGCGTCGATCCAGACGCCTTGCTGGCCCGCAAGTCCAATTCCCACCCGGCCCAACCCAGCTACCGGGGCCACGTGCTCATGGACAACCGCCATGCCCTGATCGTCGATTGCCGCGTTACCCAAGCAGTGGGTACCGGGGAGCGGGATGCCGCCAAAGCGATGGCGGCTGACATCCCCGGTGCCCACCAAAAAACCATCGGTGCCGACAAGAACTACGACACCAAGGGCTTTGTCGCCGAGATGCGTCGCATCGCCGTGACGCCGCACGTCGCTCAGAACACCGCCCGCTCTGGTGGCTCCGCCATTGATGGCCGCACCACGCGCCACGAGGGCTACGCCAAGTCGATCAATGCCCGCCGCGGTATCGAGAAGGTGTTTGGTTGGATCAAACAGTGGGGCGGTCTGCGCCAATTCAAACTGCGCGGCACCGACAAGGTGAGTGCGGTGTTTGGCCTGCACGTGATCGCCTACAACCTGATCCGGCTGGGCAACCTGCTCAAACCGGCGATGGCGGCGGCATGAACAGGTGGTTGCCCAGAGGTGTGCCAATGAGGCGGCCTCCAGGAAGCCCCAACGGGGCAAAACGCCTGAAATCGGGCGTTCTGAACCGCTGAAACGCATCATTTCAGCCCGAACGGAGCACAATCAGCTCTCTGGAGGGAAAAACGCGGCCTTTCAGGCAGTTTTTCCGCAAACTCCTAATGAGCCCTGGCGGTAGGGGACAGGTTCGCCAATGGGCAGGTCGGCGAGCATCTAAGCCTCAGCAGCAGTACGGCTGTTCTACTCCTGGTGAGGGTCGGCATGGCGCTGATCTGGAGCCGCTAGGAAGCAGCGCGGACTGACATACATTCCCGGAGCTTGCGCTGGTGCCATTGCTGGCCGCGGTTGTGCCATTGGTTGCGCGGCCCTGTCGCCTTCTGCGCTGGCGGAGGGGGCCGGCCCGATCAGGCTGGTGGGCAGCACCTTCAGCCAACGCCATGCTCCGCATCCACGGCGATCGCAACAGCCTGCTGGCAGCCCTTGCTGCCCACTGGGTCGACCAGCAACTGCAGATCCCGCCGCCGCTCAAGCCGCAGCTGCGGCCGATCCGCCGCCTGCCAGGGCCGCTGCGCTGAACGGCTCTTGCAGCAATAGACCGATAAGGCCTCAGCCCACCCCCGCCAGCTGCTGCCGCAGAGCCTCAAGCGCCTTCTTCTGGGCCCGCTGCACCAACATGGCGCTGATTTGCAGCTGCTCTGCTGCAGCCCGCAGGGACAGGCCCTCAAGGACGGTGAGCCGCAGGGCGGTGGCTTGAGCTGCAGGCAGCTGATCAACTAGCTGCTCCAGCGCCAGATCATCAGCGGGCCCGGCTACTTCTTGCTCGGGGCTGGCCAGCTGATCGAGCAGGCACGGCTCGCCAGCGGCGTGGCCATCAAGGCTGATATGACCCAGGGGGCACTGGCCCTGCTCATGCAGCCGGCGTGGAATGCGCACCAGCCGCACCCGATCGCGCAGGTGATGCTGCAGGGCACCGGAGATGCAGCGGCGCAGATACGGCTCTGCCGGCTGTCCCGCGTCAACCCCCTTGGCCGATTGGCGTCAATCAAGTTGGCCGGTGAGGGGAACTGATCGCCCCCCAGTTGTCGCCGGCGACAACTGGGGGGCGATGACGCTGGAGGCGACACGAAAACTGAGCCACACATCAGTCCGAGCCATTGCCAGCACTGACTTCCTCTGATCGGCACCAGGCGACAACCACGTTGGCCGGTTAGGCGCCGAGACCTCTGCTGAGCCTTGCCCTGGAGCGCACGAGCCGGCGGACCGCACAGTCCGCCGGCAGCGCGGAGCTCCCCGCCGGGGTCTGGCACCATCGGCACCAGGTTGTCGCCGGACGACAATCTCCCGGGCTGTTCTCCGCTTCTCTACGGCTGCTGTGGCTATTTGCTGCCGCTGCGCCGGCTTGCTTGGGCGCGGCGGTGGCTGTCGCCGCTGATCTCGACGATGTGGCAGTGGTGCACCAGCCGGTCCACCGCCGCCACGGTCATTGAGCTGCTGGGGAAGATCTCATCCCAGGCGGTGAACGGCTGATTGGCGGTGATCAGCAGCGATCGGCGCTCGTAGCGGTGGCAGATCAGCTCAAACAGCACGCTGCTCTCCTGTTCATCCCGCCGCACATAGCCAATGTCATCGATCAGCAGCAGCGGGTAGCGATCCAGCCGCTCCAGCGCTGCCGGCAGGTTGTATTCGGCGCGGGCCTTCTGCAGCTCCTGCACCAGGCTCGTGGCGGGATAGAAGCGGCAGGCCTGATCCAGGCCGATCTGCGCCAAGGCGATGCCGACCGCCAGGTGCGTCTTGCCCACACCGCTGGGGCCGAACAGCAGCACGTTCTCGCCCCGCTGCAGCCACTCGCTCTGGCGGCTCAAGGCCTCCAGTTCCTGCCATCGGTGCGCCTCGATCCGGCCGCCATGGTCGTAGTCCGCCAGCGCTTTGCTCCAGGGCAGCTGGGCCGCGCGCAGCAGCCGGTGCTGGCGGGCCTGCTGGCGTTGCTCCATTTCCTGCTCGCACAGGGCATAGAGAAACTGACTGGGGCTCCAGCCCTCGCCCTCAGCCTGCGAGGCGATGCTCTGCCAGTGGCAGCGGATCCATGCCAACCGCAGCTGTCGCAGCAGGATCGGCAGGGCGGCTTCCGCCGCCTGGGGCCGCGGGATGGAGGGCAAGGAGGTCGTCATAGCTCTGCAGGCTGTGTTGGGGAATGCGTTGCGGTGGGTGGGGGCGATGGGGCGGCAGCCGGAAGCGTTGCTGCAGCGCCGCCAGCGACAGCCCTTGCCGTTGATGGGCCTTCTCGAGCCAACCCAGCACTGGCTCGTAGCCCGCCAGGCGGCAGCCCACATACAGCGCCTCGACCATCAATCGGGCGGCGGCGTCACGGTCACCGCCATTGCGCAGCTGCTGCCACAGCTGCCACCAGCGCTCATCGGGGAACAGCTCCCGCTGGTAACTGCAGTGCAGCAATGCCCGGGGTTTTCGCCTGAGCGCATCGATCAGGTGCTCCAGATCGATGCTCCACGCCCGCCCATGACGCTCGACACCGCCGTGGCGCCGCTCCAGTTCGCAGGCGATCTGCCGGCCCAGAAGCAGCTGCAGCCGGTCGTGGAAGATCCGCACCGTCAGCCGCTGGTCGATCAGCCGCGGCGGCACCGAATACACGACTCTGCGTACC